>JARFQM010000299.1 GCA_029287755.1 Desulfofustis sp.
AAAATATAGTCGGCCACTGTTACTCCCTGTGGGTGAGAAGACCGAACAAGCCCCGCTTGGCAAAAAGGACGACGATGCTCAGTATCGGCCAGAGATAGACCATCCAGTGTTCGGTATACATGGCGAGGGTCTCTTCGAGCAGCAGATAGGCAGCAGCTCCGAGTACCGGCCCGAAAAGTGAACCGAGACCGCCAAGCAGCACCATAACCATCAATTCACCGGACATGGTCCAGTGCAGCAATCCGGGGCTGACATACTCGGTCTGATTGGCGAGCAGGACTCCAGCCAGCCCCGCTCCGGCACCGCCGATCATGAAGCAGATAAGTTTATAGCGCCTGCCGGCAATCCCCAAGGCATGAATTCTCCTGCTGCTGCTCGCCGCACCCCGCAGAACCAGGCCAAAGCGGGAGCTGACCAGCCTGTCGGAGATCAACAGAAATACAGAGAGAAGAAAGAGGCAGACAAAATAAAAGTGCACGTCATTTGCTAAATCCATTCCCGCCAATTGATTTCTTGAATAGAGGGACAGACCGTCATCACCGCCGTATTTTTCCAGACCGACCGCAAAATAATAGAGCATCTGGGCAAAGGCCAGGGTTATCATGATGAAATGCATGCCGCTGGTTCGCAGGCTCAGACTGCCGATCAGAAAAGCGAAGGCTGCCGCCACGATAACCGCCAGCGGCCAGACCAGCAGCGCATTTTCACTGCCGGGAATTATTCCGGCTATTGGTTCGGCCTCGAAACTGTGCTGGAAGAAAATGGCCGTGACGTAACCGCCAATCCCCACAAAGGCAGCATGTCCAAGGCTTATCAGCCCGCCATAACCGATCAGCAGATCCAGGCTTACGGCAGCCAGCGAATAGATCAAAATCCTGGTAAAGAGCGAGACCAGATACTGCTCTCCGAAATAATGTGCTGCCCAGGGCAGCAGACAGAAGAACAGCCCACCTCCTGCGATAAGCGCCGTTTTGCGAACACCGCCGGTCATCAGCAGATCAGTGGTGGGAGGGAAACAGCCCGCGCGGCTTCCAGATGAGCACGGCGGCCATCAATATGTAGATGGACATCGACGCCAGCGAGGCCCCGACACTATCAGCATATGAAGAAGACAGAAAGGCCCTGAACAGGGTCGGCAGAAAAGCTCGGCCGAGGGTATCGACCAGGCCTACCAGCAAGGCACCGACCACCGCTCCGCGTACAGAACCGATACCGCCGATGACGATCACCACAAAGGTAAGAATCAGAATCGACTCTCCCATGCCGGACTCCACCGCGAAGATCGGCCCGGCCATCACCCCGGCGAGACCGGCGAGCAAGGTACCCAGACCGAAAACGAGCGTATAGAGAAGTTTAATATTGACTCCTAGTGCTGACACCATGTCTCGATTGGAAGCGCCGGCCCTGATCTGCATGCCCAGCCTGGTGCGGGAAAATAGGTACCAGAGCAGCAGCGCGACGACCACTCCGACCACAATAACTGCCAGACGATAGACGGGATAGACGAGGCCCGGCAGCAATTCGATATTGCCTTTGAGCCACAGTGGTACATCCATGAACAGGGGCTGCTTTCCCCAGATGATCCGGGTCATTTCGTTGAAGAAAAAAATCAGTCCGAAGGTGGCCAGTACCTGGTCGAGATGGTCCCGCCTGTAGAGCTGTCTGAGTACCAGAATTTCCACGGCCATACCAGCTAATCCGGCAGCACCAAGGGCACCTGCCAGGGCCAGGATGAAGGAGCCCGTGGCGGCAGCCACAGTTGCGCCCACGTACGCCCCAATCATGTAAAATGAACCGTGAGCCAGGTTTATCACCTGCATGATGCCGAATACCAGGGTCAGCCCGGCCGACATCAGGAACAGGGTAATGCCTAGCTGGAGTCCGTTGAGCAGCTGTTCGACAAGTAGTATCATCGTCCGCGGCCTGCGGGGGACTGGCTCAACTCAGGCCAGCCCCTCGCCGGTGGCTACATCTCGCACTCTGCTGCATAGGCATCAACGTGATTCTCAAATACCTTTTGAATGGTTCGATTGGTATACTGACCATCGTCGGTTTTGATGACTTCACGAATATAGAGATCCTGGACGGGATGCTGATTGGTTCCAAAGGAAAACTTGCCGCGCACAGAATCGAATTCGGCCTTTTTCAAGGCCTGCCTGACAGCCCCCAGGTCATCGACATTTCCCTGCACCGCCTTGAGTGCGCTGCCGATCAGCCGAGCGGTGTCGTAGCCCTGACTTGCATAAAGAGTAGGGGTACGACCATATTTTTCAATGTAGGCCGCAACGAACTGTTTATTTGCCGGATTGTCGAGGTCATGGGTCCACTGGCTGCCGTTTTTCACTCCGAGGGCGACCGGGCCGACGGCTTTGAGCAGTCGTTCGTCAAATGAGAAGGCAGGGCCGTAAAGAGGAATCTCTTCGGAGAGCCCGGCTTGGGCGTATTGTTTGAGAAAACTCACTCCCATGCCACCGGGCAGAAAGAAGAACACTGCGTCGGGCTTGGCGGCCCGTATGGCTGCTATTTCAGCCGCATAGTCCGACTGCCCGAGTTTGGTGTAGACTTCAGCACTGATATCTTTTTGGAAATAGCGCTTGAAGCCGGCCAGATGATCCTTTCCGGCTGGGTAGTTGGGGGCGATCAGGTAGACACTCTGGTGCTCCGAATCGTTGACGAATTGTCCAACCACCTCATCAATATTGTCGTTCTGGTAAGAAACGCTGAAATAGTTTTCGTTGCAGCCTTTGCCTGCCAGTTTTGACGGACCCGCATTGGCGCTGAGGTAGACAACCCCGTCCCGGACCACTTTGGGCACCACGGCTATGGCCACATTGGAAAAAACGATGCCAGTCATGATCTTGACGCCGTCTTTTTTCATGTAGCGCTCGGCGATCTGCTTGGCTTTTTCGGGTTTTCTGCCGTCATCCTCAACCAGCAGCTCGACATCGATGCCGCCGAGCTTACCTCCTTCCTGGTCGACCGCCAGCTGAAAGCCGTCTCGAATATCCTCACCAAGATACGCGGCTTTGGTGGACAAAGTGGTAATCATTCCGATTTTGACTGGTTCAGCGGCTGCACTCTGCAGGCCGAAGATGAGCGCTGCCGCCCAGAGTAGCATGGCTAATCGTTTCATTAAACACTCCCTTGCTCTTATTTGTCGGTTGCAATCCACTGAGTGATCCAGCGGATCAATGGCGTGAATAGAACGGAATCTATTGAAACAGCACTGGATTACTGCATCCGGACTAAATGGACCATTAACACTAGAAAATGACCGGAAATCTTGCAAGCAAAAAGTACGTCAGCCTGGTACACACGCTCATGGTGTACCTTGCATCAATGATTAATTTCTATTAGAAATGGGGGCCTGATTAGCCAGCGCTTATAATGGCAGCTTCGATTTGAAACAGCGACAAGAGGACAGCAGATGACAACTAACGGATCCAGGGCGACGCTCGCCCCGGTATCGATTCCCACCGTTTCAGTTCCAGACCATCCGGAATGGCCAGAGCTGTCCGCCCAGGAAGAAGCTGATCTTAAAGAAAAGATTAAAGGGCTGCTGAAGAAGATGAACGGAGCCCTTGTAGCCCATTACTACACCGACGGCAAGCTCCAGGATCTGGCAGAAGAGACAGGGGGGTGCGTGGCAGACTCGCTGGAGATGGCCCGGTTTGGCACCGAGCATCCAGCCAGCACCCTGGTGGTCGCCGGCGTTAAATTCATGGGGGAAACCGCCAAAATACTCAATAACGAAAAGCGGGTGTTGATGCCCGATCTCGGCGCCACCTGCTCTCTTGACGAAGGCTGCCCGATCGATGAATTTTCACGCTTTTGTGACCACTACCCTGATCACACCGTGGTTGTCTACGCAAATACCAGCGCCGAGGTCAAGGCCCGTTCAGACTGGGTGGTGACCTCGGGGATCGCTCTGCCGATCATCACGCATCTGGCCGAACAGGGTGAAAAGATCATCTGGGCTCCGGACAAACACCTGGGTAATTATGTGCAGCGGGAAACCGATGCCGAAATGATATTCTGGCCCGGTTCATGTATCGTCCATGAGGAATTTCGCTCGGTGGCCCTGAGCCGCTTTCGCGCACTGCATCCCGAAGCGGCGGTATTGGTGCATCCAGAATCGCCTCAGTCGGTTATCGAACAGGCCGATGTGGTAGGCTCAACTACGGCACTGATACGCGCCGTCGTCAACCGTGAGGAGACCTCTTTCATCGTTGCCACCGATAAAGGCATATTCAACAAGATGAAAAAGCTTGCTCCTGAAAAAACTTTGCTGGAGGCGCCGACCGAAGGAGAAGGTGCGACCTGACAGAGCTGCGCCCGCTGCCCCTGGATGGGCATGAACTCACTGCAGAACCTCTTGCTGACGCTCCAGGAGGGGAAAAACGAAATCCAGGTATCCGAAGAGCTCGCCAGGCGCGCCAGGATCCCCATCCAACGAATGCTCGACTTCGCCAGCAAGATGAAGCCCTGAGATTTTGCTCAACCGCTTTGCCGCCATAACTCTCCTGGGCTCGCGATTTTTCCCGTCCGAAGGTAAACAATTGCGACCATGCTTTCTGGCATCATTGTCTGTGGCTTCAGTTAATCAGCCAGTTCCGGTAGTCGTCACCCAGACTTTCCCAGCTGTACTGCTCAGTCATATTCTTCGATCGGTCTGCCGACAGCCTCTCTTCTGCCTTGACAACTCTCAACAAATGCTCGAATAGGTTTCCTGGCTCATATAAATAACGTTTTTCAAACAATTCCGGATAGGAGAGACGATTCGGCAGTACCGGAACACAACCCGCCCGCACCGCTTCGATAACGGAGATGCCGAAAAATTCGTGATTGGCGGTGGAAACAACGATATCTCCGGAGGACAGCTGGCGAAAATAGCTTTCCACCTCCTCAACATGGCCCCACTGAACACTTGTTCCAGACAGTCGTCTCCGCGCCTCGCCAACACACGCAGGCGTGATTTTGAACTGCTGCCCCAGCACGCAGAGCCTGAAATCGACACCATTTTCTTGCAAGCTATAGAGTGCGTCAAAAAATTCTTCCGGATTTTTGTCATGCTCCCAGCGATGATTCCAGACAATGGTTTTGATTTCGCCCGCAGTGGGACGCCGCTCGCCCCCATCGAGCAGAGCGAAATCAAGCCCCGGATAAAGAACGATGCTTTTGCTGCGCAGTTCCTCAACCCTGGTGCTGAGGTCCATGTCGGTCGCCTTGAGAAGATACGTGCTGCAATGATGGAGAAAGGAGGTGCGGTTGAACTCCGAGTTGAAGGCGATCGAATCGGAGACCAGCGCGGTGGTAAAATTAATCGAAGTGAATTGATGGGTGGTGTGCTTTCCGAGCACCCCGGGATAACAGAACTGATTCTCATGGAAATAGGTGAGATACCTGCATTCGCGATTCCAGCCCTGGAGACCCGAGGTCATGGCCTTGAAAACGGCGGCATCGAGAAAGCTCGAAAACAATACGACATCAAAGGTGCGCGCGGCAACCGGCAGGTTTGAGAGCTGCGAGATAAACCAGGGAGCCGCCAGTTGCATGCGCATTTTCCACTTTCGAGCCGGCAGAGACAATAAGGTAAAATTACCCTCAAGGTTGCTCATCAAACCATCAAGGAACCGTTTATGCGATCCGCCATAATACGGCTCAATGAGCAGAATTCTCTTCTTTGCCATTGCTGACTCGAATCTGTAATGTTCAGCAACTAATTGGAATTGCTATAGATTTGATAAATTATGGCCTGGCGGGTCTGAGCATTTTGTTGGTGACAACGTGGTCCCAAATGAGATCAGCTGTCTTGATTTTGCTGGTATGGAGCAGTTTTTTCACGCCCGAAGAGTCAATCAGGGTGATCTGATTATTGTCCACTTCAAAACCGGAGGTGGAGGAGGAAATATCGTTGACGGCAATCAGGTCAAGTCCTTTGGCCAGTAACTTTTTACGTCCTTCTTCCTCAATATTGGAACTTTCGGCGGCGAAACCAATCAGCAGTTGTCGGCCATGGTCACGGAGCGCGCCGAGTTCTTTGAGAATATCAGGATTCTGCTCCAGCTCCATGACCAGCGACGAGCGGTCCTTTTTGATTTTCTGCTCAGATTGGGTTGCCCATCTGAAATCGCTCACTGCAGCTGCTTTTACAATGACAGATTTGTCCCGATACCGCGCCATGACCTCCTGATGCATATCCATGGCGGTCGTCACCTTGATCAACTCGACACCGGCCGGGGGCTGCTTGGTTGTAGGACCGCTGATCAGAGTTACCTCTGCGCCTCTTCTGAAGGCCGTGCGAGCCAGGGCATACCCCATCTTGCCGGAGGAGCGGTTGCTGAGAAAGCGCACCGGATCATAGGGCTCCCTGGTCGGTCCCGCGGTGACCAGCACCCTCTGCCCCTCGAGGTCCTTGGTGGAAATTTCGCGTAATACATACTCAGCCACCTTTTCCCACTCGGGCAGTCTGCCGCTGCCTTCTTCCCCACACGCCATGAGCCCGCTCTCCGGCTCTATTACCAGGTAACCAAAATCCTTGAGGATTTTCATATTTCTGGCGGTAGCTGGATGATCATACATCTGCACGTTCATGGCCGGGCATATGATCACCGGGATACGGGCGGCCAGCACGGTGGTGCTCAGCAGATCGTCGGCCAGGCCATAAGCCAGTCGCGCAATGGTATGGGCGGTAGCCGGCGCGATCAGAATGCAATCAGCTTCTCTGCTGAGACCGATATGGGAGATGCTGCCCTCCTGCTCGGCACTGAACATGTCTTCAAACACCGGTCGCCCCGATAGGGAGCCAAAGGTGAGTGGGGAAACGAACTTGGTGGCCGCCGCAGTCATGACCACGTCAACCAGCGCCTCTTCCTTGGCCAAAGCGCTCACCCAGCCGGCCACCTTGAAGGCGGCAATGGAGCCCGTAACGCCGACGACAATCCTTTTTCCCGCAAATGAAGGGGTCATCTCAGTGAGTCAGGGCCTGGCGGTGCGCTGCAGCCGCGCGTTAATCACGGCTGCCGCCGAAAAACCTGAGCAGCATGAGAAACAGGTTGATGAAATCGAGGTAGAGGGCCAGTGCTCCCATAATCGACCCCTTGGTGATGGCCTCCCGCCCCTGGGCCATGATACCTTCCTCGCCCATCCGTTTTATCTTCTGCACATCATAGGCGGTCAGGCCGGTGAATATGAACACGCCGATCAATGAGGTAACCCAATAGACCCCTGGGCTTTTCAGGAAGATATTAACGATTGAGGCAATGATCAGGCCAATGAGCCCCATGAACAGAAATGATCCCCAGCCGGACAAATCACGCTTGGTCACCAGTCCGTACACCGCCATGGCTCCGAACATGCCTGCCGTGATCACGAAGGTGGAGGCGATTGAAGTATTCGTGTATCTGAGAAAAATAGTGGAAAAGAAAAGCCCGTTGAGGGCAGAATAGCCAACGAACAGGGCCGAGGCGGTCGAGGCCTGGATCTTGTCGATGCGGGCCGAGAGAAAGAACACCAGCCCCAGGGTTCCAAGGGCGATGATCAGAAAAAACGGTGAGTTGATGATTCGCACGGCAAGTCCGCTGGCCGCGGTGCCGTAGGCTACCAGCTCTGTAATTCCAAGACCTGCAGCCATCCAGTTGAATACATTGGCTAGGATAATTGAGGCTGCTTCCAGCTTCGCCTGGGTAATGGTGATTGCTTGTGTTTCTGTCTGCATGTGACTCTCCATCTTGATCTATTTGGTTAATACGCCCCGTCTCTTTTGAACATGATGTAAACGGTTCTTAGGATGATTTTTATATCTGTCCAGAGCGAGTAGTTCAATATATACCAGTCATCTAGATTCACCCGCTCCTGGTAATCATCGATATCCGAGCGCTTACTCACCTGCCAGGGACCGGTAATGCCGGGCTTCATCGAACAGTAGCGGCCGGCGCTTTCCCGGTAAAAAGCCGCGAGTTCGCCGCCCACTATGGGCCGGGCCCCGACAACGCTCATATCGCCCTTCAACACATTAATGAATTGGGGGAATTCATCAAGGCTGGTCTTGCGTAATAGTTTGCCGATTCTGGTAATGCGCGGGTCGTTTTTGAGTTTGAAAGTCTGTTCCCACTCCTCCTTCAAATCTGGATCTTCTTTCAGAAGTTCCGCCAGCTCGCGATCGGCCCCCACCCGCATGGTCCTGAATTTGAGACAATCAAAATCTTTACCAGCGGCAGTGATTCGTTTGTGCCGGTAAATTACAGGGCCACGGTCTTCGAGTTTTATAAGCATGCTGATGAGCAGCATCAAGGGCGAACTGACAATCAGAACGGAGAGGGAGAAAAGTACATCAAACCCCCGTTTCCATTCGGTATGGGGATTGAAATTGAGAATCAGTATTTTCCCCAGGCTCTGGACTTCCGCATGATGCAGTCCAAAGACGTAAAGATCGGGTACCAGATAGATTCTCGCACCGAGTGATCTGCATTCACGCAGGATCGAAAATATTTTCCTCTCAGCCCTCATCGGCAGGGCAATATACACATAGTCGATATCGTTTTTACTCAGATAGTCGGGAAGCATACCGATATCTCCAAGAACCGGTTTGCCCATCCTCGTCAGACGAGGTTCTTCGCTGACTTTATCATCAAAAAATCCCATAATCTCAATACCGGCCCAGGGAATGGTTTCCAGTTCCCTCATGAGGCTCAGGCCAAGATCCCCTGCCCCAGCGATGACGGCCCGGCGAACATTCTTGCCGCGCTGTCGATAATAGCGCAGGATTTTGCGTGCCAGCATGTGAACGATGAAGAGTATGATCGGGGTGGTTGTCGACCAGATCATGAAGACTACTCGTGAATAGCCCTCTGAAATTTTAAAGATGAAGAAATAGAACAGCAAGAGGCCGATAATGGCAACCCAGGCCCTAATGATCACATAAAATTCTTTATAGAATTTCCAGCCTCTCCAGGACCGGTAGAGCTGAAACGACTGGAACGTCACAAGGCAAAGCACGAAGGTAATAATCACCAGGCGGGTATAGTAGTCGCTCCATGGTACCCGGTACCAGTAGACCAAGGCCCAGAGATATCCGACCACCAACAGACAATCGACCAGGTGCAGAAGTCTGGCCATCAGGGAACTCTGCTCGCGCAGATTTGTTGAAAGCATTTATAACAGCACGCGAAATGATCGCCTTAAGTGTCCACCGTCGTCACTACCCCTACAGTTGTTTTTTTTCCCACCAACTCTTATTCATACTGAGTTTTGCGGCCAGTGATGCGGGCAGTAGACGATGAGTTCTTCCGAGTCGGTAACCACAGAATTTCAAACCAACTCTTACCATAAAATCCCCGATCATTCTATAACTTCGGCGCCCCCAGAGATAGGTTAGCCCTGACTGCACATAATCAAGCCCTCTTCCGCCGGCGCCGCCATAGGCTTCCAGGAGCCATCGCTGGCTGTCGTGGAAGACCCCGACATCGAAGTATCTGCAGAAATCTTCGCTCCACGAGTAGTTGTGGGAGTGATATACAGCGGCCTCAGCGCAATAGGCTATCTTGCCGCCGTATTTGAGCAGTTTACCCGCTGCGCAACTGTCTTCGCCAAAGATCAGATCTTCCTCAAAATAACCTATTTCAGCCAGGCTGGAACGGCGGTAGGCGGCGCAGGAATTGGAGACAAATACGGTTTGAAAGCCCAGTTCTTCCCTGTCCGCGAAAGATCGTAGCTGGGATTGCCCCGGATAGTTGAAATCCCTGAGATGAGCCGCGATATCAGTGGCCTGAAACGACGGCAGCTGGCGGCCATAACTCAGACAGATCTCCTCGGATTCCCTGAACGGTGTGGTGAGTTTTCCGAGCATATCCCGTGATGCCGGCAGTACATCCTGAGTAAGGAACACCAGAATGTCTCCCTGGGCCATCTGAGCCGCCCGTGTTCTGGTACCCCCATGGTCGAAGCTGTCGCGCTCGATGCGGTGAACAGTGGCTCCGTAGCTGGCTGCGATTGCAACGGTATCATCCTCCGAAGCAGAATCAACCACCATGATCTCATCGGCCCGCAGAGACTGAATCTTCAAACCGGCCAGCAGCTCCCTCAGCTCAGCAGAGCCGTTTCTGGTGGGTATAATGATGGATATGCTCATCGCAGTTCGCTCCGGCACACCAGGCTCCGCACCTTGCTCAACAGGCACATTCATATCCGCAGCACACGCACCGCCAGGTATTTAGCCACGGCCCAGATCAGATATGGAGAGCGGTGCTTCAAATTCAGCAAGATATCGTTTTTAGAAGCGAGGCAACGTATCTGATGGGAGATTTCTTTTCTGTTGCCGGCCCAGCCCCTGGCGTGAAATGCCTCGACAGTGGGAGCATAGAGCAGTTCCCATCCCTTTTTTCTAAGACGAAGGCTGAGATCGATATCCTCTTTATACATGAAAAACGATTCGTCGAACACATTGGGGAGCTCGTCTCGCAGGGCGCTCATTCTGCAGACCATGAAGGCGCCGCACAGAGCCGGCACGTCCTCTTCAAGGCGGAAATTTTCAGCGTTCTGCGCTCCCTGACCACGGTCGTACCAGCGTCCGTACCAGCTCCTGAATATGCCGGTGGAATCGAGCAGGCCGGTGGGCCTGTCTGCGCCGACATCAAACCCCTTTAGTCTGCCGCCGAGAATGCCAACCCTCTCGCGGGCCGAGAGAATCGCCAGGGCTGACTGGAAACTGTCCGGTTCAAGGAAGGTGTCTGGATTCATCACACAGACATAGTCCTCAGCGCCGCCAATGTGTGTGAAGCCGACGTTGTTGGCGGCCGCAAACCCGATATTTTCTCGGAGGACAACCTCGCAGTCTGCCCTGCCGGAATACCGGTCGAGATAGGAAGTATGTGCCGATCCGCTGTCTACGATGACGATCCGGTCCGGCGCGGATGTCTGCCTATCAAGTGAGTCGAAGCACCTGTCGATAAAGGGTTCGGAATTATGAGTGACGATGATGACGCTCAACATTAGACAAAGATCGGCTCAACACGGAGCCATCAGCAGAAGATGGAGAGATACCAGCTGAGCAGTAAATTGTTTTTCCCCTCTCCGGTCCGCCTCGACATTATTGATTTGATGACTTCCCGCTCGGAGACAACAATTTTGGCCCGAAATTGAGCCGAGGAT
>JARFQM010000222.1 GCA_029287755.1 Desulfofustis sp.
GGTTGTCTCAATTGGTCTGACGGGAAACACCTCATTTGTCCGCACCGCGGCCCTTTCGAAAGAGGTTGTCTGTACTTGTCTTTATTGGTTAGAATGATTGTCGATTTTATCTGACTATCATTATCAGGAAACGTATTGACCAGTCGCTCTTGCTGACCTGTCAAAACAAGCTGATACAAACAGTCTGCAATCCGAGCCATTTGCAAAACGATCTTTTCACCCAAACTCTGCGTTATGCTCAAAATTTTATCCTCGGAATATCAATCATATGCCTATGGTAAAATTTCTCGCATGGTTTGATTTTGAACGAAAATCTTAGTTTTGCAAAAGGCTCATCCTTCAAAATTATCACCGACCAATTGCCATGATAAGAAAAACATACCAGCAGTACGTGGAGTCGATATCTACCCTGATTCCAGAAGAAAGGATCTTCACCGATCCTCTTCGCCGCCTAGCCCACGGTACGGACGGCGGATTCTACCGGCTCGAACCGCAAGTCGTCGTCAGGGTGGTGAATGAAGAGGAAATGCAGCACTGCATGAGCGCCGCGTTTGCCCAAAAACTGCCGGTGACCTTCAAAGCCGCCGGCACTTCCCTGTCGGGGCAGACGATATCCGACTCAATTCTGCTCTTGGCCAGTGAAGGGTGGGAGGACTACGAGGTGCTCGATGACGGGAAAAAGGTCCGGTTGCAGCCGGGGATTATCGGTGGCAAGGTTAACCGGATTCTTGCCCCCTATGGCCGCAAGTTCGGCCCGGACCCCGCGTCGATTAACTCGGCAATGGTCGGCGGCATCATCATCAACAATGCGTCCGGGATGAACTGCGGCACCCATGAGAACGCCTACAAAACCATCGAGGCGGCCCGAATCATCTTCGCTGACGGTACCCTGCTCGATACCGCAGATGAAAAAAGCCGCGAGGCGTTTTGCCGCCGCAAGCCCGGGTTCATCGAAAAAATCGAGGAAATCCGCGACCGGGTACGCGCCGATAACGCATTTGCCGCGCGCATCAAGAAAAAGTATTCGATCAAGAATACTACCGGTTTCTCGATCAACGCTTTCGTTGATTATGACGACCCGTTTCATATCATCATCAACCTGCTCATCGGCTCTGAGGGGGCGCTGGCATTTGTCGCCGAGGTAACCATGCGCTCGGTAGCCAAACTCGATTGCAAGGCCAGTTCCATGGTCTACTTCCCTGACATCGTCACCGCCTGCAAGGCGGTGGTGGCCCTCAAGAAAGGGCCGGTGGACAGCGCCGAGCTGCTTGATCGGCTGTCTTTGAAATCGGTTGAAGACATGGAGGGCATCCCCGATTTCATCAAGGAATTCGACAGCACGACCACGGCGCTGCTGTTGGAGACCATGGGCCCCGACTACGATGTCGTGGACAGACATATTGTCGAAATTAAAGAGATTCTTGCCGATTTTCCAACAGTTCGGCCAGTCGAGTTCACCTCCGACCCAAAGGAAAACGAGCAGCTCTGGAATATCCGCAAACAGGTGTTCCCTGCTGTCGGCGGAATGCGGAAAATTGGCACCACCTGCCTGATAGAAGACGTCGCCTATCACATGGAGACTCTGCCCGACGCCACCAGCGAACTGCAGAAAATCATGGCACGGTTCGGCTACGACGATGCGGTGATCTACGGTCATGCCTTCGAAGGCAATTTCCACTTCATATTCAACCAGGATTTCAGCGATCCCAAGGAAATAGAGCGCTATGACGCGATGATGAAGGCGGTTATCGACATGACCGTCGACAAGTATGACGGTTCGCTGAAAGCGGAGCACGGCACCGGCCGCAACATGGCGCCATTTGTCAAACGAGAGTGGGGTGAGCAGGGCTACGATCTGATGTGCGAGGTCAAGAGGCTCTTCGATCCGGACAACATCCTCAACCCCGGTGTGATCATCAACGATGACCCGGACGTCTACCTGAAGAATTTTAAACCGCTGCCGGCCTGCGACCCGCTGGTCGACAAATGCATTGAATGCGGGTTTTGCGAAGTTAATTGCGTATCCAACCAGTACACCCTGAGTGCCCGTCAGCGCATCGTAATCCAACGCGAAATTGCCCGGTTGCGGATCAGCGGCGACGATCCCGAGCGGCTTGCGGAGCTGGAAAAAGGGTTTGTCTTTATGGGAGAACAAAGCTGTGCGGGTGATGGCCTCTGTGAAACCTCCTGTCCTGTGTCAATCGATACCGGAAAATACATTAAGAAACTGCGCGCCCAGAACCTGAGCCCGTTTGCCAAGAGAGTCGGCAACCTCCTTGGCGATAACCTCGGTCTCGTCTGCCGTGGCGCGTCGCTCGGTCTCGGCATGGTCGGCGGGATTCAGCGACTTATCGGTGACGCAAATCTTGGCAAAATCAGCGGGGCGGCCCGTTCTTTAAGCCGCAACCGAATACCTAAATGGACACCTGCGATGCCGGGCGGTGCCAAGGCACCGGGGGCTGACCCCGTTAATCCATACGCGGAGCGCAGGGTGGTCTATTTTCCTTCCTGTATCGCTCGGTCCATGGGGGCGGCGAAAGGTGATCCGGTGGACGATTCGCTTACCGAAGTGACCATCCGGGTGCTCCAAAAAGCCGGGTATGGCATTATTTTCCCGCAGAATATGAAGAATCTCTGCTGTGGCACTCCGTGGGAGTCTAAGGGCTTTATCGAAACAGCCGACAAGAAGTCCTTCGAACTCGAGCAGGCCCTGCTCGCTGCCTCCGGGCATGGCGCTTATCCGGTGCTGTGCGATACGTCTCCCTGCCTTTACCGGATGCGCAGGGTGATGAGCGATACTCTCGAACTCTATGAACCGGTGGAATTCGTCCATGCATTCCTGCTCGACAAGCTGACCTTTACCCCGAAGCAAGAACCGGTGGCCATCCACCCGACCTGCTCCACGAAAAAGATGGGGCTTACGAAAAAAATGGAGGAGGTGGCATCCCGGTGCGCCCAGAAAGTCATCATGCCTCCTGACGTGAACTGCTGCGGATTTGCCGGCGACAAGGGATTTCACCTGCCCGAACTGAACGTTCACGGCCTGCGTACAGCCGGTCCGCTGATCGAACAGGAGGGCGTGAAAGTGGGATATTCAAATAGCCGCACCTGCGAGATCGGGTGCGCGACTCATATCGGCATTCCCTACATGTCAATCATGTATCTGGTGGACGAGGTCACGACCGGTGCAGCGTAGAGCTCGACAGCCCTGCTGAGGGCCTTAAAGTTGAGCTTTGCATTTTATCTCACTTTCACCATCTGACATTTTAACCAAATCTGGGAGTCAGTGGAGAAGGACAGTGACCTGAGAATCAAAAGTTCCTCCTGATTCTTTTCGTTTAAGCAGAGCCTAAACAAATTGAGATAATCAGATAGAAGCTAGTCCCAATATCTTCTCAAGCCAATAGTAGTTTTGATTCCATTCTTTTGATTTGGTTGCCCTTATCGGATGGCACCTTTACCAGTTAGGATTAATAATTATTTTAACTGATGGGAAAGCTGGTCCGAGATGATTCCTTTTATACATCGGATGTATCTTTATAATTCAACTCAAAGGAGGTGGTAAATACTCGATATCGTAAATCCAAGCAGTACATGGCATGATCGCTAACCATTTTCATGTAAAAGGAGGGGTTGTCATGTTAAACAAGGTTGTAAAGTCTTTTCTCGTTGTCCTATTCGTCATCTCATTCTCATCTCTCGCATTAGCTGCAGATAAATACGAATTACGCTTCAACCATGTATTGGGTCCGACACATCCATACCACGCTGGTTTTGAAAAATGGGCCGAACGAGTCAAAGAACGAACTAACGGCGGGTTGGTAATCAAAGTATTCCATAGCGCACAACTTGGAGTTGAGGAAGACATTTTAGAACAGATTCGTCAAGGGGTCCCCGTAGGCCAAAATACTGATTCTGCCCGAATGGGAAATTATGTCCCGGGTATAGCCGTAATGAATGCTCCATATTTTGTAACGAGCATCGAAGAGGTAAAAAAACTAAATCAAAGTCCTACGGTTCAGAAATGGAATGAAGAACTAGCCACCAAATTTGGATTCAAAGTCCTTTCATTTAATTGGGTTCAGGGGTTCCGTCATTTCATGACCAATGAGCCGATACGATCACCTAGCGATTTGAAAGGATTGCGCATTAGAACACCTCCCGCGCCAATTTGGCAGGAATCTGTAAGGGCATTGGGGGCGGTACCGACCGCGCTAAACTTCGGTGAGATATACACTGCCCTTCAGCAGGGAGCAGTTGATGGAGCTGAGCTCGTGTATGACAACATCACTGCTGGCAAACTTTATGAGGTAATTAAATACGTAAATGAAACAGGACATTTCCTTCTGATCAACTTCCAGGTGATCAGCAGTAAATGGTTCGACAGCCTTCCGGCAGAATATCAGAAAATTCTGATCGAGGAATGCGACAAAGCTGGTCTGGAGACTTCCTATCAGATTCAGGAAAACACCGAAGCTGTCAAAAAGATCGTCCAGGAGAAAGGTATGACGGTTGTATCCGATGTCGATATGGAAGCTTTCAAAGAGGCTGGAAAAGCTGCCTATGAGAAGCTTGATTTGATGGGTGCAAGAGAGCAGGTTTTTAAAGAGTTGGCCGAAATTAAATAATATCCAGTTCAAAGAAAGGGACTTGCCGGTGGTTTGACCATCGTTGCAAGTCCTTTTTTTTTACCTGAAAACCTCTAGATCTTAACAGCATCTATGCAATCTAATGGTATTATGTAGTGAGGTTTGAATGGGAACACTCAACTAGATACTGCTGAAGGTGATCGATGGGAAAACTCAAGAAAATCTATGGTTACGTCTGTTTCTCTGAGGAATTACTGGCGGGGATATTTCTGGTGGCAATAATGGTGCTGATATTCGCGAGTGGATTCGCCCGATCAGTGGGGCACCCGTTGAGTTGGAGCATGGATGCGGCGACTTTCCTGTTTGCCTGGGTAGTATTTTTCAGTGCGGACGTGGCTCTGCGACAAGACAGGCATATCAGTATTGAAGCTCTGACAAGATATTTCCCCCGCAATCTGCAGCGCAACATCTCGATCATCAATTATTTGTTTATTGTCATCTTTCTCGGTTTTTTAATTTGTTATGGGGTTGTGCTTGCCTACACGAGCCGCTTCAGAACCTTTCAAGGTATCCCTGGTTTCAGCTATATGTGGGTTACTCTGAGCGTTCCCATCGGCTGCACACTTATTCTGATCACCACCATTATCAAGGGTAAAAACTTGATTCAGAAGGCAAATGAAAGTTCTCAGGAGGGCTGAGAAATGACCCTCGTGCTGGTCGGATTTGTGGTCTTTCTGCTGATGGGGATGCCGGTCGCCTTTGCGATAGGCATTTCAGGTTTTTTGTTTTTCATTCAGCAGCCTAGTCTTCCGTTCACCATGCCGGCTCAGCTGATTTTGTCAGAGACTCAGAATTGGGCATTGCTGGCCATCCCGATGTTCATATTTGCCGGCAATCTCCTCAATAATACCGGAATCACCTCACGGCTGATGAGACTGGCATCCGTACTTGCCGGTCACATGTATGGTGGTCTCGCCCAGACGAGCGTGGTGCTTAGCACACTTATGGGGGGAGTCTCAGGTTCGGCTATAGCTGATGCTTCAATGCAGTCCCGCATTCTCGGTCATGAGATGGTCAAGCGCGGCTACGCCCGCGGCTATGCTGCAGGGATAAACGGATTCAGTGCACTCATTACGGTAGCTATTCCGCCGGGCATCGGTCTGGTGTTGTATGGCAGCATCGGAGAGGTATCGATTGGTCGGTTGTTTGCGGCAGGAATAGCGCCAGGTTTTCTGATGATGTGTTTCTTGATGATTGCAGTCGCGATCACGGCCAGAAAAAGAGGGTACACTCCTGAACACTCGCGCCCGAAATCTTTCAAGGTTATTCTATCATCTTTTCTCGGCAGTATCTGGGCGTTGCTTTTTCCAGTTATTTTGATTGTCGGCTTGAGAATGGGATTTCTGGTACCCTCTGAGGCGGGTGCTTTTGCTTCTGTTTATGCTATTTTCGTGGGTATTGCTGTGTATCGAGAACTTACTTGGGAGAAGTTTATATCCGCCATTAAGCTGACCATACTGGATGTCGGTATGATCATGTTCCTGATCGCTTTGTCTTCGCTCATCAGCTATGGCATAACCTGGGAGATGATTCCTCAACTGCTCTCCACGTTCCTTCTGACTTTAAGCGAGAATAAAAATATCATTACAACACTGGTGCTTTTGTTTCTTCTTTTTCTCGGAATGGTGGTCGACTCTACGGTCATTATCCTGCTTTTGACTTCCATACTGGTTCCAATCATGTCCCAGATCGGCGTCGATCTAGTTTATTTCGGCGTGATTATGGTTGTCACCTGCGCCGTTGGGCTGCTTACCCCGCCGGTGGGCGTTTCGATGTACTCGGTATGCTCTATTCTGGAGTGTTCAGTCGGAGACTATGTAAAGGAGAGCTGGCCTTTCTTTCTTGCGCTTGTAATTCTGGTAGTCTTTCTTGTGTTTTTTCCATCGGTGGTACTAGTAATCCCTAACCTTATTTTTGGTTGATATCCCGTGATATAGCGAATTGGAGGCTGTAATTCCAGACAGTCCTGGCCTAACCACCAGGTACCTGAAGAACTGAAGTGCGGAGCGGAGTACGATCAGACGTGTAGCGCTATGGGGATTATGTGAGGTTTTTCTGCAGTGATCATTGGTCCTGAATCACCAATTTAGAAGAACTCTCAGATGCCGATTTAGTTGTAGAGCGGCTCAGAGATCTAATACTTGAAGACCTAAAAAGACTCTTTTAACTCGATCGGTTGCCTTTTAAGTACGCGGGCTTGGAGGCAGATTAATTACTGGAGATATTATAGGGTATTGAACACCTTTTCAATCCAATGCCCTTCCCAAGTAGATATTTTAATATGGCCCGCGGATATGAGTGTGAATTTGTTCAGCGTATAGATTTCTTAAATTCTTATGCAAGGCTTCGGGAATTTGCTCCAGATTTGAACTGTCAGCGTTTGTCTTCACTTGCACCGCTGAACTCGCTCCAGGTATAACCGTTGATACGGCGTCATGGTCAAGTATCCATCGCAACGCCAATTGTGCCATGGAGATATCACCAGGAAGCATCTTCTTTATCATTTCGACAAGTTCGATTCCCTTCGCAAATGGCAAACCAGCAAAGGTTTCTCCTACATTAAAGCTGGCACCGTCACGATTGTAATTTCTATGATCTGTTGGCATGAAGGTCGTCTCACGTGTGAACTTGCCGGAAAGCAATCCGCTGGCAAGGGGCAGCCGCGCAATGATACCCAAACCACGCGCCTTGGCCTCAGGAAGCAGTTCACTCACCATTTTCTGCCGGAAAATATTGAAGATCACCTGAAGCGATAGCAGGCCATCCTGTTCCAAGCAGATGAGCCCCTCTTCCACCGTTTCAACACTTGCACCGAAGTGCCTGATGAGTCCGTTCTGCTTCGCACGCCTCAACCAATTAAAGACATCTCCCTGGCGAAGCACCTCGGTTGGAATGCAGTGCAGCTGAAGTAAATCAATCGTATCGGTCCCAAGCCTTTTCAATGATGCTTCAATGGATTGCAATAAAATACTTTCCGAGTAGTTATCAGGATATACTCCTTCGCCACGGCCGAACTTGGTCGCCACCACAACGGGTGAATCACACTCCTTCAGAAACCGGCCGATGAGTTCCTCGCTTTTTCCCGCCCCATAAACATTTGCAGTATCGAAGAAATTTACTCCATTTTCTACGGCAGTCTTCATGATGGAGATCGCAGTTTCTTCCTTCATCTCCCCAAAGTCGCCGCCAAATTGCCAGCAACCCAGCCCCACCTCGCTAATAGTAAAACCTTGTTTCCCGAGTTTTCGTGTTTTCATATGTTGTCCTTACCGTGCTCTTTTGGAAAATACCAAGGCCCACTAAGATCCTCTAGGTTGCGGTACCTATACGCACTATTTTCATTGAGCCTCTGAATTGCTTGAAATACCATTTTCTTTTGCTTTATTTTCCTGCGCCCGCTTTGGACAAATACCGCTGCAGGAGGATGAAGATGAAGAGCAGAACCCCTATGACGATCTTCGTCCACCAGGAACTCAAAGTTCCCTGAAACGTAATAAAGGTCTGAATCAGACCGAGAATGAGAACGCCAATTAAAGTCCCTGCTACATAGCCCGAGCCGCCGCTTAATAGCGTTCCTCCGATCACTACGGCGGCTATAACATCGAGCTCGAGCCCCACGCAGGCTAGGGGGTAGCCAGATGAAGTATAAAGCGAGTAAACAACTCCGGCCAAGGCACTGAGCAAACCGTTGAATGTATAAACGAGAATCTTGGTCCGGCCAACTGGAAGACCCATGAGAATTGCCGACTGCTCGCTGCTGCCAATGGCATAAGTGTTGCGTCCAAAACGGGTATAGTGTTGCAGATAGATGCCGACTAAAGTTACTGCGATAAAGATCATTGCAGTAGCCGGCAGCCAGGCTCTGAATCCCAGCGGTATGCCAAAATCGATAATAGCATCTACGGATGGATGCTTGATTGGAATCGCATTGAGACTGACCAGAAACGCCAGGCCCCGCGCCAGAAACATGCCAACCAATGTGACGAGAAATGGCGGCAGTTCAAAAAAATGAATCAGACTGCCCATAATCATACCGAATATTGCACCTAATCCCAGACAGACGCTAAAAGCCAGAATGGGATGGACACCAAAGTCATGCATCATTTTTGCTGCCAGGACGCCGATAAAGGCAACCACTGAACCAACGGAAAGATCGATACCACCGGAAATGATGACAAAAGTCATTCCTATGGCAATAACTCCAACGAAAGCGTTGTCGATAAAAAGGTTTACAAAAACGCGCAGAGAGAAAAAATTTGAATAGAGAATAGAGCCGGCCAGGTAAATAAGTAGAAAAACACCTATGGTGGCCAGGAGCGGTATATTTTTTTGATTCAAGCGCAATTTCATGATACCCGCACCTTTTTACCCGCCATCCGGCTCGAAAACATACGGCGAAACTTTTCTGACTGAATCAGGGCGACCAGAATAATAACAAAGGCTTTAAATACGAGGGTTACCTCCGGGGCGACACCTCTCGTTAAAATGGTGGTAGTAAGGCTCTGGATTATGAGTGTGCCCACGATTGAGCCAAGAATCGTAAATCGCCCTCCCCACATGGTTCCGCCAATAATTACTGCTGCGATGGCATCAAGTTCAAGAAACAGTCCGGCGTTATTGGCGTCAGCAGCTTTAATGTCGGCACAGACAATAAGCCCTGCTAGGCCGGCGCAGAAACCTGAAAAGATGTAGACTGACAGGGTAATCATACGCTCCCGGATACCCATAAAACGACTAGCTATGCTGTTTGCTCCTATTGCTTCGATAAATAGACCAAGTCCGGTTCGGCGAGTCAGCAGATAGGTCGCGGTAAAGGTCAGCAAGACAAGGATAATGGGGAAAGGTAGACCAAATAAGAAGCCTGATCCGATATACTGGAAGGGTTCGTGGATGAAAACGACGATTTGTCCCTGGGTGATCAGTTGAGCAATTCCGCGACCGGCCACCATCAAAATCAGCGTGGCTATGATCGGCTGGATGCCAATGACAGCAACCAACAAGCCATTCCACAAACCGGCAAGCAACGAAAAGAACAAAGGAATGGACAGGACAAGGAAAAGTGGCTGCACTTCTCCATACTCGAGAACTCCTTTGACATAATCGGGCCTGATAACCGTTGCGGCAATTGCCCCGCTAATTGCCATGACGGCGCCGACAGACAGGTCCACACCACCGGTCGCAAAAACCAGCGTCATACCCATAGCAAGCAGCATCACCGGGGCCGCCCGATTGGCGATATCAACCAATGATCCGAAAAACCGGCCATCTTTTATCTCGACATGAAAGAAACCCGGTGTAAAAAAGAAGTTAAACAGAAGAATGCCAGCGAGCGCCATCAGGGGCCACAGCATTCTCTGAAAATTCTCGCTTCTAAGCCATTGAACCTGACTCATTGATTTATATCCTTGCTGGCAATAACCTGCATGATATTGGCTTCTTCCATAGCCTCGCCAGATAATTCCGAAAGATTCTTTCGGTCCCTCAATACGGCAATCCGATCACAGCAGGCAATCACCTCTTCGAGCTCAGAACTGATGAAAAGGATTGCCAGACCATCTTCGCTCAGGCCGAGAATCAATTTTTGAATTTCGGCCTTTGCCCCGACATCGATACCCCGGGTTGGTTCATCCAGTATCAGGAATTGGGGATCAGTGGCCAGCCAGCGCGCAATTATGACTTTCTGCTGATTCCCGCCACTTAAATTTTTGACCGCCTGTGCATCAGATGGTGTCTTGATGTCAAGTAATTTTATGTATTTATCAGCAATCTCACTCTGCCGCCTGCCTGAAAGGGCCCGGAAAATGCCCTGCCGAGCCTGCAGGGCAAGAATGATATTTTCCCGTACGGTCAGATCTTCGATAATCCCTTCTTCCTTGCGATTCTCCGGGCAAAACGCAAATAAATGACTGATAGCCTTCCGAGGAGACGAGATGACGGTCTCCTCTCCTTCCAGCATGATCTTTCCCCCCGAGGACTTGTCTATTCCGAAAAGCAGACGCGCCGTTTCGGTGCGGCCAGAGCCGAGCAGCCCTGCCAGTCCCAAGACCTCTCCTTTGTTGATTGTAAGATCAAACGTCGCCATTGAACCTTTGCGCTCGAGTTGTTTTACTTCAAGCAAGGTTTGCCCTGTCCTCGTCTTTTCCTGCTGCGTCCTGCCGGCCGTCACTTCTAGAGAAAACGTTTCAGGATCCTTACCGAGCATGTGAGCGATCAACTCGATTCTGGCTAACTTTTGCGTTTCAAATTCACCGATAAAAGCCCCATTTCTAAGTACCGTTATCCGGTCGGTGATCTCGTAAACCTGATCGATAAAATGAGTCACGAAAAGAATGCCGATCCCGTCTTCCTTGAGCTTTCTTATCACCTTGAAGAGCTGCGCGACCTCAGCCAGATCAAGACTTGAGGTCGGTTCATCGAGAATCAGAACTTTGGCTGATATCTCCAGAGCACGGGTAATCGCCACCAATTGCTGAATGGCCACAGAATAAGAAGAAACCGGCTGCGTGACATCGATGTCAAGGTCGAGTTTGCGGATGGCCAGGCTGGCATCGCCATTGATTTTTTTCCAGTCGATGCGGCCAAAGCGCATGGGCTCACGCCCGATATAGATGTTTTCGGCAACTGAAAGTGCGGGGATCAGGTTGATTTCCTGGTAAAGGGTACTAAGGCCATGCACAGCCGCCTCCTGTGGCGAAGACAGGGAAAATGGCACTCCCTCGAATAAAATCTCTCCGGTGTCCCGAGGGTAAAGACCGGTCAACACCTTGATGAGGGTGGACTTGCCAGCTCCATTTTCCCCCATCAAACCGTGCACCTCGCCGTGTCGCAGGCACAAATTAACCTGATCCAGGGCGAGCACGCCCGGAAAGGACTTGCTCACCCTCCTGATATCGATCAGTACGTTGTTCCGATCCATCTGGGTCTGCTCCACCAGATAATCCGGCGCTGCATATTAATATTTTCTGGTCGGTAAGGTTTCTTCAGCAACTTCAGCAGGGAAAACCCCCTCGTTGGTCACAATGCGCTTGGGCAGTTCCTTGCCGGCCATCAGATCCTCCACCGCGTCGAAAAGCTGCGGTCCCAGCAATGGACTACACTCTACGGTGCAATTGATTTTACCTTCTATCATTGCCTCAAAAGCACCACGAACTGCGTCAATGGAAACGATGATGATATCTTTTCCCGGCTTCAGGCCATACTCCTCGATAGCCTGAATAGCGCCCAGCGCCATATCGTCATTATGGGCATAAAGCACGTCGATCTTGTCGCCTTCCGACTTCAGAAAAGCCTCCATTACTTCCTTGCCCTTGGCCCTGGTAAAATCACCGCTCTGCGATTTGATGATCTTGAAAGCAGAACCTTCTGTTACCTCGGCAAAGCCGACCTTGCGATCAATGGCCGGTGCCGAACCTACGGTGCCCTGCAGCTCTACAACATTGACAACATCGCTGCTCTTGTCCGGGTTTTTCAGACGATCGTAATTTTCCATGAGCCAGTTGCCTGCTCGTCTTCCTTCCTCGACGAAATCAGATCCCATGAAGGTTACCCACAAACTGTCGTCCTGGACATCGACCGCACGGTCAGAGAGGATAACGGGGATTCCAGCTCGCTTCGCTTCTTTCAATACCGGTTCCCAACCAGTCTCGACTACCGGGGAGAAAGCGATTACATCAACTCCTTGTGAGATAAAGCTGCGAATGGCCTTGATCTGGTTCTCCTGTTTCTGCTGCGCATCCGAGAATTTCAACTCAATATTCGGACGGCTTTTCGCTTCTGAGACGATCGAATCGGTATTGGCCACACGCCAGGCGCTCTCGGCGCCAATTTGAGAGAAACCGACCACAATCTTGTCTTGGGCCAGGGCCGAGCCTGCGATCATCATGCAGGCACAAAGAGTGCACGCAATAATTTGTAACAACTTTTTCATGATACTCCTCCATTTTAAAGTACAACGAGAATCGAAATAGCTGCAAAGAAAATACAGTGATCCTCTGCAACCGCTTAGCCGGTCCACTCAGCGCGAAACCGTAATTGCCTGATACTGCGGGCCGTACAAATTTATCGCAACGCTCACCAGGGATGATGACGACGCATGGTGACGTGGGTCAAAATCACTGACAGTGCCGAGTATATTCATGGCCAGTCCTGGTTCAGAAATCTGGCGATTGCACTCAAAAGCCTGCTCTTGCGGCGAGTTATAAGGATTGATCGTCATATCAGGTAAGTTTGTTTTCTACGAACGCACCGATTTCTTTATATTTTTCGTATAAAGAATGGTATCGATCGAGATGCTCACTGCTGGGTTCGTATACCGCCTCAATGCCACATGCCATTATCTCTTGCGCCTTGATGATATCGGGAAAAATTCCTCCGACGACCGCGGCAAACATCGCCGCTCCCAGCGCTACCGTCTGGTCACTTCGGGCAACCTTTATTTCCATATTCAGTACATTGGCAAGGGTCTGCATGGCGAAAGGTGATTTTCGAGCGACTCCGCCAATGGCAACTACCTCGTTGATCTGAATTCCTTCGGCAAGAAATCTTTCTACTATCGCCTTACTGCCGAATGCGGTGGCCTCGACGAGGGCACGAAAAATACGAGGAGCATCACTTCCCAGGCTAAGTCCGGTTATTGCACTTTTAAGAGCCTGGTTGGCATCGGGTGTTCGCCGGCCGTTGAGCCAATCCAGGGCAATCACGGCGTCGTCATGCACGGGTGCTGCTTCCGCCTCCTTACTCAAGGATGGCAGTAATCCCTGCTGCAGTTCATTTATCAGGAGTTCAGACGTTTTTCGGTCTACCCCACTGTCCTCAATCAACGTTCGAACCGGCCAGAGCAATAAATCACGATACCAGGCGAACACGTCGCCAAAAGCGGACTGGCCCGCCTCCATGCCGATCATGCCAGGAATTATCGAGCCTTCAACCTGACCGCAAATCCCGCTCACCACCGTGTCACCGATCTCATCAGGCGGTGCGATGAGCATGTCACAGGTCGACGTCCCGATCACCCTGACAAAGCTGTACGGCTTGATTCCGCCTCCGACGGCACCCATATGCGCATCAAAGGCACCGATGCCAATCGGTATCCCCGGGGGCAAACCAAGCTGCGCTGCCCATTCGTCAGTCAACCTCCCAGCTTCTTGATCCGCGGTATAAGTACTGGTGAACAGTCGATCTCTGAGTCCAGTCAGCAAAGGGTCCAGGCTTTGAAAGAAATCTTCACTGGGCAACCCGCCCCAGCTTTCATGCCACAGCGCTTTGTGGCCGGCGGCACATACGCCCCGCTTTAACTCTCTCGGAGCGGCTGTTCCGCACATAACGGCCGGCAGCCAATCGCAATGTTCAACCCAACTGTACGCCTCTGTGCGAACGTTCTCGTCATGGCGAAGTGTGTGCAGTATTTTCGCGTAAAACCATTCGGACGAGTAGACGCCGCCAACATAACGGGTGAAATCGATGCCGCCCCAGGATCGCGCCACCTCATTTATTTCTTCAGCCTCTGCAACCGCGGTGTGATCTTTCCAGAGGATGAACATCGCATTGGGATTGTGAGCAAAATCAGGACGAAGCGAGAGGGCGGTACCGTTTTTATCTATGGCAATAGGAGTCGATCCGGTGGTGTCTATACTGATTGCCGCCACTCGCTCCGCGCACCCTTGCGGACCTTTAGAAATGACGCTTGTAACAGTATGTTTCAGTCCCTCGAGATAATCCAGAGGATGCTGACGAAACTGGTTACTGGCCGGCTCACAATATCTACCTTCAGTCCAGCGCGGATAATGAAATACCTCGGTGGAGATCTCCTCGCCGCTCCCCGTATCGATGAGAACAGCCCTTACCGAATCTGTGCCGTAATCAAGTCCGATTACATAATGGGAATTCATGGATACTGTCCAAATTTATAAAACATCAGCTACTCATAGAGAGGCCGTAATACAGTTGGTTATGCCGAAGTTCTTTTTTAAACGCAGCAATATTCGTGTCCTGATCTATGACAAGGCATTCAATTCCTGTCATTTCAGCGAAATCTTTCAGTTGTTCTGTGGTTACCGCCTGACTGAAACTCGTATGGTGAGCTCCGCCGGCATAAATCCAGGATGCTGCCGAAACCTTCAAATCGGGCTGCGGATCCCAGAAAACATTTGCCACCGGCAAGTTTGGCATATGCTCTTCTATGTCCACGACTTCAACCTCGTTTATCAGCAGCCGGAAACGATTCCCCATATCCAGCATTGTTGCATTCAAGGCCGGACCGGAACGAGCCGAAAATACAAGGCGGGCAGGATCAGCTTTTCCGCCGATTGACAGGGGGTGAATCTCAAGCGCAGGCTTGTTTTTCGATATGGTCGGGCAGACTTCGAGCATATGGGCACCAAGCACCAGGGCAGGGCCGTTGTCCGGCATGTGATAGGTATAGTCTTCCATAAAGGAAGTTCCTCCGGTCAAACCGCTGCCCATTACTTTCATCGCACGGACAAGGGCCGCGGTTTTCCAATCGCCTTCCGCACCAAACCCATATCCATCTGCCATCAGCCGCTGACACGCAAGACCCGGCAGTTGATTGAGGCCGTACAAATCTTCGAAGGTAGTCGTAAATGCGGTGCTCTCGTGGATTTCAAGAAATCTTCTAAGGCCCAACTCAATGCGGGCGGCTTCACGCAGTTTGGCAAAACTTTTTGTTTCCCGCAGGTCCTTTCCCACTTCGTAGGTATCCATATAGACTGTAACAAGTCTATCAATGGCAGTTTCCTCGACTTCACCAATCGATTCGACAAGATCACCGACTCCGAAGCCGTGCACTTCATAACCAAACTGTACCTGGGCACTTACTTTGTTGCCTTCCGTCACCGCCACATCCCGCATGTTGTCTCCGAAACGCGCAATACGGCACTTTCTGCTGTCCAGAAGCGCTGAGGCAGCTCTTGCCCAGGCACCTATCTCGGCAGCAACGGTTGTTTCTTGCCAGTGACCGACCACTACTTTTCGCTCCAGCTGCAGCCTTGTTCCAATAAACCCGAATTCCCTGTCCCCATGCGCACTCTGGTTGAGATTCATAAAATCCATATCAATCTGGTTGAACGGAATCTCACGGTTGAACTGGGTGTGCAGATGGAGGAATGGCTTGAGCAGGGAAGAGAGTCCGGCAATCCACATTTTTGCCGGTGAAAAAGTATGCATCCAACAGATCAGGCCGATGCAGTCTGGACTGTTATTTGCCTCAAGACAGACGGATGAGATTCCCTGACTGCCGGTGACGACGGGTTTGAAGACAACTTTTACAGGAATCTGGCTGGACCGGCTTAGAAAGGAAGCGACTTTCTCTGCATTGGCAGCAACTTGTTGAAGCGTCTCATCACCATACAGATGCTGGCTTCCGGTAACGAACCACATTTCGAACTGCGATAATCCAATCATACCGATTCTCTCACAGGTTGATGTGTCAGGAGGTAGACCTGGGTGTCACACCGATCCGTTATCGATTACGTGATCGTTAACGAAATTAATACCTAACTAATAAAAGCTTGTCAACAATTAACTAAAAAAATCAAATATAATAAAAACCAATAGAATATCGACAATTAATGCTAATTATTACATATATTTAAATAAAAACCAGATAAGATTATTGATGAGGAATGAAAGCTGACCCTATGATATGCCACTATAAAAAAATCCTCTATGATATATAACAATTTTCAAGCCTTGGAGGATATTCCAGCCAAGAACTTTTTCTGCTGTTAACAAAATACTTGAATATAGGCCGTTTTATGCTATTGTTATCGATAACGAAAAGGAATCCAATCACCCATGCCCAAAAGAAGAATGTGAATTCATACTTCGATAAAGTACTTGCCGCTGTTTCGTTGTTCGGCTAGATTTCTGGGTTTTGAATTGCACACTGCTAAGATCCGAACTTCAGACCATTCTGTCTGTTACTTTAAACCCCATGCCTCCACAAGGACTGTCATAAAATCATCGGTTGGTGGGGTACGTGGAGAGTAGTGGGAATAACTTGTCAGGACTTCTATGCAGCCAACCAGAGTTACCATAAAAGATGTGGCGCGAGCCTGCGGGGTATCGACCCAGACTATCTCCCGAGTACTCAATGATCGGGTTGATGTATCCCCAGCAACCAGAGAAAAAGTTCTGGCAGTTATCGACCAGATGGGCTACCTGCCAAGTGCTTACGCCAGGGGGATGCGTCAGCAAAGTTCAACTTTAGGGGTTGTTCTCGCGGGATTGCAGCATAAAGGTATTTCAACCACACTCAAAGGAATCACCCTTGCGGCTCAAAATTACGGTCTTGATCTGATTTTAAAAGAGTTACCCAGCTTCGAGACAACTAATATGAAACACTTGATCCAGTCTCTGATGACTCAACAGGTGATGGGGATCATCTATGCAGCACCTGAGGTTGGCGACAATTGGGTCCAAGTCCAGAAGTCTATCCCGCCGCATTGTCCGCCGATCGTTTATCTCAAAGGAAATCCCGCTTCAGCCCCTCTTACCATTTCAATTGACAACTATCAGGGTGCCTATCTAGTAAGCAATCATCTTATAGAGCAGGGCTACCAGAACATTGCTCATATAAGTGGTCCCCTTGACTGGTTCGAGGCTCGAGAGCGTAGAAGAGGATGGAGCCAAGCACTGTGTGACGCCGGGCGATCAATCGGTGATAACAGTTTACAGGAGGGTTCATGGGATACCGCAAGCGGTCATGCTGCCTTTGAAAAACTTTTAAAATGTTATCCTGAAATGGACGCCGTTTTCGTAGCCAACGACCAGATGGCCCTGGCAGTATTGAGTTGCGCCTGGCAACACGGTCTAAAGGTGCCCGAACAGTTGGGCGTAGCAGGATTTGACGCTATTTCCGAATCAGCCAACTTCATCCCATCACTAACCACCATCAAACAGGATTTCCGGGGCCTTGGGGCCCTTGCCGTTCGCAAAATAAAACAGTTGCAGGAGCCGGAGATGAGTTCGTCAAAGGTTGGAGCAGACACTACGATTCTTACTCCTGAATTAATCATTCGGGCATCAACACAACGCTCAATTGATCGCGCCTGATGAAAGAAGGTGCCCTTTGGTTGCATCTACATTTGCCTATCAGCCTAAAGATTAAGACATTCTCTCGTACCCTTTTAAGGAGATATCATGTTCGCAGGTATGTTTCAGTAGCCAGCGTAGTCCTGCTCGATAATCAGAGCGGCCCTGATCAGCCAGGTGATAATGGTGATGCCCAGGGCGAAAATGCCGAAGGTAATGCTGAGTTCGACCCAGGTTGGCAGGTAGTCCACCACCTCGCCAAGCGGACTGGGCAGAAAGCCCGGCACGATCAGGCCTATCCCTTTCTCCATCCAGATCGCGATGAAGAGAAAAAAGCAGGCCGGCAGCAGCACCTTGGGATTGTTCTTGCCAGGATTGAAGGCCAGCACCAGGGTGGAGATCAGATTAACCCCCACGGAGGTCCAGATCCACGGCACCAACGAGTTATGGCCGTCCATACCGAAGAACAGATAGACCGCTGAACTGGAGTGGTGGGTGGGGAAATAGAATTCCTTGAATACCTCGGAAAAAAGCATGAGCAGATTGATGATTGCCGAGATGACGATGATCAACCTGAGTTTGTTGAACACGGATCGCTCGATCTTATAGCTGGTGGAACTGTGGATGACGGCGAGCACCAGGGCGATCAGGGCCGGTCCCGCGGCGAAGGCTGAGGCCAGGAATCTGGGACCCATCAGCGGGTTGTTCCAGAATGGCCGGGCCGGCAGGCCCTGGTAAAGGAAGGCGGTGACCATGTGGATCGAAAAGGCCCAGAAAATCGAGATGAACACGAAGGGGCGATATTTTCTCTCGTCGGCGGGCTTGCCTTTGTAATGGCAGTAGAGAATGTAGGCCGGCACCAGCGCATTGAGGAGCAGATAGCCGTTCAGCACGACCACGTCCCAGGCGAGAATAGACGACGGAAAGTTGAAGATGCCGATGACCGGGATAAGGTGCCAGGCCTGAAGGGGTCCACCGAGATCGACAAGGATAAAGGTCAGGCACATCACCAGCGCTCCGACGGCTACTCCTTCGCCGATAATCACCACCCGGTGAAAATCTGGATCGTGGAAGATATAGGCGGGCAGGATCAGCATGACTGCGGCGGCTGCCACACCGACAAAAAAGGTAAAATTGGAGATATAAAACCCCCAGCTGACGATGTCGTTCATACCGGTGACCGCCAGTCCGTGCCGGGCCTGGTGGGAATAGGCATACAGGCCGAGACCGATGAGTGCCAGGAGCAGCAGGCGAAACAGTTGAAAGCCGAGGCCGCCGCGCAGATTCCATCTGGCGACATCGATGACGAACGTTCTGAGGTTCTTTTCATGCAGTGGTCGCATCGGTTCACCCGTCAGTCAATGAAATACCAGAACTTCGGTTGGGTACCCAGTTCTTCCTTCATCCTGAACACCTTCTTGTGCTTCAGCACATAGCGGATTTCGCTGTCCGGGTCGAGCAGGTTGCCGAACACCCGTGCGCCCGTCGGGCAGGCCTCCACACAGGCGGGCAGTCTGCCTCTTCTGGTCCGCTGAATGCAGAAGGTGCACTTTTCCATTTTGCCTTTGGGACGAATCCGATTGCCCAGGTAGTGCTGCCGACGGGTGACTTCCTCTTTGGGAACCTCTGGCTTGCCCCAGTTAAATCTTCTTCCATAATAGGGACAGGCGGCCTGACAATAACGGCAGCCAATGCACCAGTCATAGTCCACCACGACGATGCCATCCGGCTCCTTCCAAGTAGCTTTGGTCGGGCATGCCTTGGTGCAGGGTGCTTTTTCGCAGTGGAAGCACTGGGTGCCCATATAAAATTTGTTTTCTACCGGGACCTCATGATAATACTGGCCGTCGCCCGTACTGGGGTCTAACTGGCCCGGTTCCATCTCGAAAATACGGATATATTGGGTATTGGTCTTGCGGTCCAGATTGTTTTCTTTGACGCAAGCCGTCACGCACTCCATGAAGCCTTCGCACCGGGTGATGTTGAAGGCATAGCCGTAGAGCACGCCTTCGAGCGGCGGGTGGCTCGTCATCTGGATATCAAAGCCGTCATGCAGCTTGGACAGGCGCTCCAGCCTGCGCACGGTATCATCCTTCTCCTCCTGGGTCATGAGCCGGTAATTCTTTTTAAAGAACTCCTGCCACCTCAATTTGAACTCCTCTGAGCCTGCCGCTTCCACTGACGGAATGCATCCCGTGGTCAGTGCCGCACTGCCCGCGGCGGCAGCGATCGACAACGACTTGATGAAACTCCGGCGACTGCCGGCCTGCTCGAATAGAGGCAGGCGAGGAAGGTCGTCGGATTTTGGGCGGTCAGAACACATGCGTATCTCCGTTCAGTCTATCGGCACCGAATAGGTTGCGGGGAACCTCTTCTCAAATCTCGGTGAGTGAGGGTTGTGGCAGGTTGTACAATTGAAAACAACTCGATCGCCGGCCCAGTTGGTAACACGCTTCCCATGAGCTCCGCCAAGCCAGTCCCGCTTCTGACGGAAATGGCACTGGCCGCAGAGCTGGTAGCTGTGGTCGAAATCGATCTTCCGGCCTTTTTTGTCTTCGAGGTAATCCCGTTCTTCCGGATGGTGGCAGTCGATGCAGGTCAGCCCCGCATCGCTTCGACCATGTTCGAGTTCAATGTCTCCGTGGGTAAGCTCCTTGCCCTCGTTTACGGTGATCGGCTTGTCACCGTGACAGCTGCTGCATTTGTAGCGTTCGATGCGCTTTTTTCGGGCCAAAACTCGGAACGGGCCGCCCTGGTAGTTCTCTTTGGCGAGAACCGTATCCTCTGCCACGTAATGATCAAGAGGTACTGATCTGTTATCGAATTCTCGATCAACGACCTTTACCTCGTCAAGAAACGACTCCTCGCTGGTATTGCCCGCGGCGGCTGCAATACAAATGATGAGCAGGCCCAGTATGAAAATGATGGGTGCTTTGCCGCCCCGTATGGATACCGAGTCTGTGGAATGGCCGACGACGGTCTTCATACTCATTTCCGGGTGAACTCAATAAGGGGTTGAGACTGGGGAACGGCCGCATGGCACTGCCGGCAGTCACCCCGTGAGGCATGGTCTATTCTTATCTCGACCACCGCCCCTGGCCCGGTGTGGCAGGCAATGCAGTTCTCCCGCAGCTGCAGACTATGGGGGATCGGCGGGGGAGAACTGCCAAGAAAGGAAAGACCTAGTTTCGGCGGCGCGATCGACACCCAGTCAGTCTCCACGAAAGGCTCCCGAGTCTGTATCTGGGCATGACATTGGGTGCAGAGTATATTTTCCGGATGCGGTGTGACGGGGGCAAAGGCACCGAATTCCGGGCTGTACCCTCCTTTACCGTGGCAGGACAGGCAATCGGTTTCCTTACCACTGAAAGTGAGATCGACTTCGTGTGGAATGTGCGGCGGTGATCCTGGGTACTGCCGGAGTGCGTAGAATTTAGCCAGTGTTCTGCCGCCGGAATCGGCGCTGAGATTTCCCGTCGGTGTCTGCTGTTGTGCTCTAAAGAGTTTTTTCGCCTGGTTGTCGAAGTTGTCCGGAACATCTGAAGCGGTGGCTGTCGGAGCCACTCCCAGCAGCGTTGCGAGAAGCAACAGCAGAGAAACGACCAGGAGCGAGAGGGGGGCGCCCCTTGAGTGATTAGCGAGGGTTTTCATCATACTTTCTCCAGCCTGACTGCACATTTCTTATAATCCGGCTGCTTCGAGATCGGGCAGAAGGCGTCAAGCGTGACTTCGTTGATCAGATAGCTCTCATCGAAGAACGGTACGAACACCATACCTCTGACCGGAACACCTCGCCCATTGATCTGGGCCGGCATGGTAAGTTCACCGCGGCGGGAAATTATTTTCACCAGATCACCGTTAACCACGCCCAGATCGGCAGCATCTTCGGGATGGATTTCCACGTAGGACGACGGCACGGCATTGTGCAGCACCGGTACCCGCCGGGTCATTGACCCGGTATGCCAGTGCTCGATAACCCGGCCCGTGTTGAGCCAAAAATTGTACTCCTCATCCGGCGATTCGGCAGGCGGTTCGTACGGACGCGCCCAGATCCAGGCTCGGTTGTCCTTTTTGCCGTAAAAGTCGAAATCCTTGCCGTTTTTACAGGCAGGGTCGTAGGCCGGGTTGTAGCGCCATCTCGTTTCCCTGCCATCAACGAACGGCCATTGGACTCCGGAGCGCTCGGCGAGAACGGTGTAGGGTGCCATTTCATGCTTGGGCCCGGCGTGGAATCTACGGTATTCCTCCCAGATCGGTTCAATGTAGTTATCCTGGGACCAGGGGAACTGCTTTTCAAAACCGAGCCTCTTGGCCACCTCAATGATCTGCCAGGTGTCCGACATGGCCTCGCCCGGAGGATCGACGATCTGGGCGAAATGCTGGGTGCGCCGCTCCGAGTTGCCGAACATGCCCTCCTGCTCAATCCACATGGCGGCTGGCAGGATGACGTCGGCCACATCGGTGGTTGGGGTTGGGTAGACGTCTGAAACCACCACAAACCGATCGTCCTTAAGTGCGCCGTCGCGGTAGCGTCTCAGATTGGGCATGGTGACCATAGGATTGGTGACCTGAATCCATATGAACTTGATGTCACCCCGGTCCAGGGCCCTGAACATCTCTACCGTATGATAGGATGGTTTGGGATCGATATTTTCAACCGGAACCTGCCAGATCTCGGCCGCCATCTGGCGATCATTCTCGTTCATGACCACGCCGTGGGGGAGCTTGTGGGTAAGAGTTCCGACCTCTCGCACCGTGCCGCAGGCGCTAGGTTGGCCGGTCAGCGAGAACGGACTGTTGCCCGGGGTGGAGATCTTCCCGGCCAGCAGGTGGATGTTGTAAACCAGGTTGTTGATCCAGGTGCCACGGGTATGCTGATTCATTCCCATACACCAGAAGGAGGTGACCTTCAGGGAGGGATTGCCGTACAGCGAGGCCAGATATTTTATTTCTACAGCGGGGACTCCGGAAATCTTCTCGACTTTTTCCGGGGTGTAGTCTTCGAGGAACAGCTTGAATGCTTCGAAATCGATCGTTTCGGCGCTGTCGGTAAAGGAAAAGTGATCCTCGGTTCCGTAGCCGATGTTGGTCTTGCCCTTGTGGAATGACACATGCTCATTGACGAAATTATCATTGACCCAGTTGTTTTTAATGATTTCGTAGCAGATCGAATTGGCTACTGCCAGATCGGTCTGGGGCTTGAAAATGATAGTTTTATCGGCCGCCTGGCTGGTCCGGGTGAAACGAGTGGCGAAGTCGATGATTTTCACGCCGGCTCGTCGTTTTCGGCTGGACAGCATGCGCGAGAACAGCACCGGATGCATTTCCGCCATGTTGTTGCCCCAGGTGACAAAGACATCGGCATGGTCGATATCCTCGTAACAGCCCATTGGTTCGTCTAGCCCGAAAGAGGTCATGAAACCGGTGACTGCGCTGGCCATACAGAGCCTGGCATTGGCTTCGACGTTGTTGGTGCCGAGGCATCCTTTGAACAGTTTGGAGGCCACATAGCCGTCGGGGATGGTCCACTGTCCGGAACCATACATCGCCACCGAATCCTTGCCGTAGGAATCGCGAGTCTCTTTCAGCCTTTCAGCCACCAGATCGAGGGCCTCGGAGATCGGAACCTCGACCAGGGTGCCGTTTTTTCTGATTTTGGCCGTGGTAATCCTATCTCGTCCGTACAATGCCTGCACGGAATGGTAGCCCTTCATGCAGCAGAGCCCCTTGTTGACAGTGCAGTTGGGATCTCCCTTAACCGCAACGGCCCGGCCGTCACTGACACCGACCAGCAGTCCGCATCCTGTTCCACAGAATCGGCAGGGGGTTTTCTGCCAGGCCAATACGCCGGGGCCACCGGCCAGTCTGTTCCAACTGCCGAAGCTGATTCCTGGGAATAGTGAGCCGGCAGTCGCAAGGGCACTGCCGATGGCTGCCTGCTTGATGAACTCCCTTCTGTCAAGTTTCATATCCTGGGTTCTCCCGCATCATTCTAATTTTTCGTTGTAGCCGAAGGCGAGACTGAGAGACTGCAAGGAAGGCAGACTCTTTATCGTATGCTGAAGCTGCTTCTCTATATGATCATCAGGCGTATCGGTCACGACAACGACCACATCCTGATTGTCGGCGGGGATGATCTGGCAGTGTTCGAGGGCCGAAAGCTCTTCGCACAAAGACTTGCGCGCATCCTTTTTCGGTATGGCCAGATAACTGAAGATGGGCATGAACTCTCCTATTCAGGGCGCAGAGAAGTACCACTTTGTATACATTCATTATATCATAGTGATGCCGGATTCTATTGACTTAGGTCAAATATTAAAAAATAAACTGTTTTGACAAAAACTGACGGGGTGGTTGGTTATGTGAGGCAAGTCTTACAACCTAAAAAACGTCTCTTTTTTTTATCTAAGTATTAATTGTAAATAATTGTTTTTTTACAAAAAATTTATATTGGAAATATTTGTTCTCCGTTATTCTTTGGGATGTTTCAAGAGCAATGGTGAATCTACCAAAGCTATTTGCTTATAGTAAGAAGCACAGCAGATTATCAATCAGGTCAAGATGGAAGGGGTTATGTCAATGTTTTGCCATCGGTGTCAAGAGACAATGAAGAACGTCGGCTGCTCAATGAAGCAGGGGATGTGCGGAAAAACTGCAGAAATTGCTAACCTGCAGGATCTATTTATCTGGTGTTTGAAAAGTTTGATTTAAAGCCGATAACAACTCCTGAAGAAGATATAGCTGCCATGATGGCTGGTAACTAGGAATTCAAGTCAGCGCTGTAAGCTCTTAGAATAGTTTAACTAAAGGCTCTGTCCACAAATGGTAGAGCCTTTAGTTCCTAAAATGTTTGATCACTATTTCTTATATGTTACGGCGGATCCCTTTGGTGCGAGTGAAAAAACTTGTAGTGGCAATATAATTTTATAATAATATTAGAAAGTTAACATTTTTCTGATGCTCTTTCTTCGAAGCAATTCTCAGCTCATTGACACTGCTGAGGGCAAGTTTTCAACCGGGCAGTTCCTTCGTGCGCGAATAGAGTCAGGATCAAGGTACATTTCGTCGATTTAATTCCTGCAAAAGATTGCCAAGGCAGAGCTTACCAATTTATTTCTTCGCCAATATGAAAAATGAAAACGGGGTTGAAGAGGTCGTTGCGCTCATCGTTACAGAGGGCATGGCGGAGATCCAGATATAGAATCTTTAATACGTTAGGTAAATCGTGTAATAACTTTTCTTTTTTAATTATTTTCATAAAATTCTAAACTTACCTAGAGTGCGGGATATTTTTGTATGGTTAATAAAATTATTTATATAATAATATGTAATTATTATATTTAATTGAAATCACACCCGACCGCCCAGCGCACCCTTTTGTGAAAATCAAGCCGATTGCTTCATTTTTGTAGACATTTGAGTGCAATTTCACACGATTGTAAGAAATAGAAGACTATCATACTGATGTAACGTCAAAAAAGTTATTGACTTGTAATTTTTTAATCTGTATACATGTATGCAAGAATACAGTATCTGGTAAATTGAAATCGGTTTGTGAATTAAAAACAAATAATATCGAGATTTTAACGATGTGTTCCGCACTCCTGGCAGATCCCGTACAAACACCCCGTTCCATGGCGGAACAGGTTTACGATCTTCTCCGGACACGGATTATCAACCAGGACCTGCTGCCGGGTGAGCGGCTTCTGGAGGTGGCAGTCAGCGCGTCCCTGAACGTGAGCCGGACTCCTGTGCGCGAAGCTTTTAGATTGCTTCAGCAGGACGATCTGGTTGAGAGGATTCCGCAGGGCGGGGTAAAGGTCACCGATCTTCCAGTAGACGAATTGAAAGAGATACTGGTCCTTCGAAAAATTCTGGAAGTCTACGCGATTGAACTGGCGATCGAGAGGATCACCCGTGACGAAATTTCCAGACTCGAGACAATCGTAGCTGCCGCCGAGGATATCGTTATAGCTGAAAGCAAGGGAGAAAAAATAGACCTTGCGGAACTGAGCCGGCTCAATACCACTTTTCATGATCTTATTTGTAACTGTGCGAGGAGCAGTTACCTGAACAAGACACTTGAAATTGTAAGGCTTCCTATTCTCCGCTTCCGCCCATTCTCGCTTGAAGACAAAAAACATCGTTGGCGGGGAGTAGAAGAACACAAGCAGATGATAGCCATGCTCAAATCCGGAGATGCAGACGGATTGAAGGCCCTGACAGCGAAGCATGTGGATGATGTTTCAGAGGCGGTGGAGCGTATCCTCGCTTCCAAAAAAAGAAAAAATTAAGAGGCTGATACCTCTTAATGCAACCCAATCAAAACCAAAGGAGACGAACATGAAGAAATTCACCATTGGTGTGGTAACTCTTGGTTTGATCGCTAGTGCGAGCCTTGTGTGTGCCGCAGAGACAACATTGAACGTCCTTGGTCAGCCGTTGGCAACCGGCCTGATCCAGAAGAACAAAGAGCAGCCCTTTTTTGAGAATTTTGCCGAGAATACCGGTCTCGATATCGAGGCCAATTACAAGGCTATCGACGTAACCGGTCTGAAATCGGAAGAGACCCTCAGGGTCTTGAAAAATGGTTTGTTCGATATCGTCTCGATCAGAACCGCTCAGGCGGCTAGAGACG
>JARFQM010000358.1 GCA_029287755.1 Desulfofustis sp.
TCCCAAATTCGCCTATGGGCGCCGTATTCACGATCATTGTGAACGACGCGCCCATTTCGATGAGGGCCGGTTTGTCGAGCAGTTCGGTGATGAGTACCACAAACTGGGTTACTGCCTCTATAAAGTAGGCTGCAAAGGTCCGGAAACCTTCGCCAACTGCCCGGTTGCCCGATTCAACGAAGCGGGCGTATGGCCGGTCTCCGTCGGCCATGGCTGCATAGGCTGCACTGAGCCCAACTTCTGGGATACCATGACACCGTTCTATGACAGAATTCCGAACGTCAAGATCCCCGGCTCCGGAATCGTCGATGATGCCGACCGGATCGGCACCAAGGTACTTGGTGTGACTGCTGCCGCAGTCGGTATCCACGCCGCTGTCGGAATAGGAAAACGATTGATCAAAGGCAAATCCGACAGCGAAGGTTAATTGCTGATGCACATTTACCAATGCAAACAACCACTTTTGGAGGTTTAACAGATGGCTCAGAAAATCACCATTGATCCGATTACCAGGATCGAAGGTCACTTGCGAATAGATGTGGAAGTCGACGGCGGCGCGGTTACCAACGCCTGGTCCTCCGGTCAGATGTTCAGGGGGCTGGAAATCATCCTGCAGGGCAGAGACCCGCGTGACGCCTGGCATTTCGTCCAGCGTATCTGCGGGGTCTGTACCACGGTCCACGCCCTGGCTTCAGTCCGCGCCGTAGAAGATGCACTGAAACTGGAAATTCCCTACAATGCCCAGCTGATCAGGAACCTGGTCCAGGGCATTCACTGTTTGCACGACCACATCGTCCATTTTTATGCACTCTCAGCTCTTGACTGGGTCGATGTCGTCTCCGCACTCGACGCCGATCCGGTAAAGACCCAGCAGCTGGCAGAGTCCCTGTCCGAATGGCCGGGCAACAGCTCCAAGCGTTTTGCGGCCGTCAAGGCCAAGGTCAAGGCCCTGGTCGAGAGCGGTCAGCTTGGGCCGTTCGCCAACGCCTACTGGGGCCACTCAGCCATGAAACTGCCGCCCGAGGCCAACCTGATGGCGGTTTCCCACTATCTCGAGGCCCTTGATTACCAGCGCAAGGCCACCATGGCTCTGGGTATCATTTCGGGCAAGAACCCGCATATCCAGAATTTCTCCGTCGGTGGGGTGACCGCCGCCATCAACCCGGACAACGAAGCCACCCTGAACATGGAGCGCCTCTTCCGGGTCAAGGACCTGGTCCAGGAAGTTCGCGGCTTCATCAACAACGTCTACCTGGTCGACCTGGCTGCCGTCGGCGCCCTCTATGCCGAATGGCTGCCCTACGGCAATGGCGTCACCAACTACCTGGCCGCTCCCGACATGCCGACCAATGCCGCGGCCACCGAGTTCGACCTGCCCGGCGGCACCATCATGGGCGGCGACCTGGCCGGGGTCACGGCCTTTAAGGATCAGCGTGATCCCTATTTCAAGGACAACGTGCAGGAATCGATTGCCCGCGCCTGGTATGACGGCGACTGGCAGAAGCATCCCTGGGAAGAAGAGACTGCGCCCAAAGCCGGTGACTTCGACGGCGCAGGTCGCTACTCCTGGCTCAAGGCCCCGCGTTTCGAGGGTAAGCCGATGCAGGTTGGGCCGCTCTCCCAGATGCTAATCGGCTATGCCCTGGGCCATGAAGGAATCGTCAGCGGGGTGAACGGCGCCCTCGACCTGGTCAGCAAGATTGCCGGCACCAAGGTCGGTCCCGAGGCCTTGTTCGGTACGCTAGGCCGGCACGCGGCCAGGGCTGTCCGCTGTTCATTGATGGCCGATCTGACCCTCAAGCACTGGGACCTGCTGGTCGACAATATCGGCAGCGGCGATCTGGAAATTTTCAATCCGCCGACCTTTCCGAAGGGCGAGCAGAAAGGCGTCGGCGTCCATGAAGCGCCGCGCGGGATACTGTCGCACTGGATCGTCATCCAGGATGGCAAAATCAAGAATTACCAGGCGGTTGTCCCGTCCACCTGGAACGCCGGACCACGTGATGCCCAGGATCAGCTCGGACCGTATGAAGCGTCCCTGCTCGAAAATCCGATTGCCGATCCGGAACGGCCGCTCGAGGTTCTGCGCACCATCCACTCCTTCGATCCGTGTATCGCCTGTGCCGTACACATGCTGGATCCGGAAGGCCGAGAAGTGATGAAAGTCAAGGCTCTGTAAGCATGAAAAGGACTATAACTTTCAATTTTCGGCCCCAACCGACAGGAGGTAATTATGGAATATGAAAAGAAAAAAGTCTGGAGCATCCTGCTGCGGCTCTATCACTGGGCATTTGCTCTGTCAATCGTTACCTTGTGTATCACCGGCTTCTATATTCACGGCCCGTGGACCAACTCCCTGACGGAAGGAAGTGGGTCGTTTGTCATGGCCTGGATGCGGTTTGTCCATTTCGTCGCCGGTTATGTCTTTACCGCGGCGGTGTTGGCGCGGATCTTTTTGTATATTTTTGGCAACAAGCAGGAGAGAATTCTTGAGCACCTGCCGGTAACGCCGAGAAATATCAAAAATTTCTTCAACACCATACTGCGGTACAGCTACATCAAGGGCGGTCACGACACAGATCGGCTCGGTCACAACGTGCTGGCCGGGATGACCTATGTTCTGATCATCATTGCCGCAGTCTTTCAGCTGATCAGCGGTTTTTACCTGCTCTTTCCGGAAGTACCAATCTGGGAGCAGTATGGCGTACTGATTTTCGGTAGCCAGCAGGCGGCTCGCTATATTCATCATCTGCTGATGTGGCTGTTCATGATTTTCGCCTTAATTCATGTCTACCTGGTTATCTGGAACGATATCAGAGATCCGGAGGGACTTGTCTCCGCAATTTTCACAGGTGTCAAATTCCAACACAAGGCGTAAATCACTAGAAAACGGGGTCGAAATTCTCGTCCGGGGCACGGTCCAGGGCGTGGGGTTTCGACCCTTCGTTTTCAAACTCGCCTCCCGCTATACCATTTCAGGTACGGTGACCAACACCAGCGAAGGTGTGGTCATCAGGGCCGCCGGTGCACGGATTTTCTCCTTTATCGAGGCACTCAGCGCCCACGCTCCGCCGCTGGCCAGGATCGATGCCTGTTCCCACCAGCCGCTTGATGAACCTCTGCAGGCGGATTCCTTTACCATTGTTCCCAGCCGGATATCAACCTCTTCCCGGGCAAATATCCCGCCGGACATCTCGCTCTGCGACGACTGTTTTGCAGAGCTGACCAATCCGGCCGACCGCAGATTCGGCTACCCCTTTATCAATTGCACCAATTGCGGGCCGCGCTTTTCGATCATCGAAACCATTCCCTACGACCGTCCCAAGACATCGATGAAGCTCTTTGCGATGTGTGCTGACTGCAGCCGGGAATATCTCGACCCCATGGATCGGCGTTTCCACGCCCAGCCCAATGCCTGCCCGGTCTGCGGCCCGGCTATCTCTCTGCACGACAACCAGGGACGAGAGCTGGACGGTGCAGATGTGATTGAGGCGGCGATAACCGCCATCGCTCAGGGAAAAGTAGTCGCCATCCGCGGGCTCGGCGGTTTTCATCTCTGCGTCGACGGCTGTTCG
>JARFQM010000400.1 GCA_029287755.1 Desulfofustis sp.
CGACCGGCGAAATCATCCAGTTCCGGGTACCAGACCCGGCCGACCGCCGGATGCTGGACAAGGCGGCGGGCAAGCTCGCCGGCGGAAGTTTGTGCCGCATCGAGTCGCACCTTGAGAGTTTTGATGCCTCTGGAGAGGAGAAACGAATCAAAGGGCGAGAGGACCGCGCCGAAAGCATTCTGAAAGGACTTCAGGCGTTTGCCGAGCGCCTTGTCGCTGACCGACACCAGGCCGGCCAGAATGTCGCTGTGGCCACCGAGGAACTTGGTGGCGCTGTGAATCGTCACATCGATGCCGAGATCGAGCGGACGTTGCAGCAAGGGGGTCATAAAAGTATTGTCGAGCATGGTGAGCAGGTCGTGCTGACCGGCGATCTCAACCATCGCCCGCAAATCGGTTATCCGGAACAGCGGATTGGACGGGGTTTCCAGGAAGAGTGCCCGGGTCTGTGGTGTTATGGCTGCCTTGACCGCCTGCGTGTCTGCCGTATCAACCAGAGTGCAGGAAATGCCCTGCTGCGGCAGGACACCGGTTATGAAGCGCCAGGAGCCACCGTAAAGGTCTGCTGAGGCGATCAGGTGGTCGCCGCTTTCAAGCAAGGCCAGAGCACTGCCGATTGCGGTCATCCCCGAGGCATAGGCGAAACCGCGGGTGCCGCCTTCGAGCAGGGCGATGGCGTCTTCGACCTGCTCCCGGCTCGGGTTGCCGCTGCGGGCATAATCGTACTCTCCGGGGGTGCCCCCTGCATGGTGATAAGTGGACGCCTGGTAGATCGGTACTGTCGCCGCTCCGGTCGCCGGGTCGCGATCCTTGCCCTGGTGAACCAGCAGGGTTGCCGGACGATAATCTTGCTTGCTCATGTTCAAGTTCTCCTGCTCGATTTAGAGCCACAAAGACGTTAAGGCTCGAAGTAGAATAGCTATAACGATAAATTATATACAGATGGCAGAATATCCTTTGTTTGTTTGATTGATCAGCACTAGAGATTCCTGCACAAGCACTCTACACTTTCGTGTTTCTGAGCCTTGCTGGCGAGTCCTTAAGCCAAAGCCTGCTCCGGGTCGGCAATGATATCCTCCGGGGACTCGGTGCCTACCGACAGGCGTAACAGCCGCTCACAGATGCCAAGCCGCTGTCGCTCGGATTCGGGGATGTCGCCGTGAGTCTGTACGGCCGGCAAAGTCATCAGTGATTCGACGCCACCCAGGCTTTCGGCAAAAGAAATCAGCTGCAGACGTTTGAGGGTCGTGCGTGCGGTCGCTGCCGTGTCGACTCGAAAAGAGAGCATGCCGCCGAAACCACTGGCCTGCCGGCATGATAGTTCATGGCCGGGGTGATCCGCCAGCCCCGGATAATAGATGTCGGTGATTTTCGGATGCTGCTTCAGCCAACTGGCGACCAGCATGGCATTGCTGCAATGACGTTCGATACGCAGCGTCAGAGTTTTCAGGCTGCGCAAGAGCAGCCAGCAGTCGAATGGCGGCAGGATCGCACCGGTAGAATTCTGCAAGAAATAAAGCCGCTCACCCAGCGTCTCATCCCGGGCCACCAGAACGCCCGCGCAGAGATCGTTGTGTCCGCCGAGGTACTTGGTCGCGCTGTAGATAACAAGATCAGCCCCGAATGTGAAGGGGCGTTGCAGGATCGGGCTCAAAAAGGTGTTGTCGACAGCGTAGAGGATATTGCGCTGCCGGCAGAGCTTGCCGAGCGCCTCCAGGTCGGAGATGCCGAGCAACGGATTGCCCGGTGTTTCGAGCAAAAGCGCTTTGGTGCTTGCCGTGATCGCTGATTCAACAGCGTCTGTCCTGGTCGTATCGACGTAGGTTGCAGTCAGGCCGAAGTCGGCGAAAATCTGGTCGAGGACACGGTAGGTGCCGCCGTAGAGGTCTTCGCTGACGACCAGGTGGTCACCCTGGGAAAAATGCAGAAAAAAAGTTGTCAGAGCGGCCATCCCGGAAGAGAAGACCAGTCCGCGTGCGCCCCCCTCCAGATCTGCCAGACCCTCTTCAAGGATCTGCCTGGTCGGGTTGCCTGAACGGGTGTAGTCGTAGCCGGTTGATTCTCCCACTCCGGGATGGCGATACGTCGCGCTGGGGTGGATCGGGATGCTGATCGCCCCGGTCCGATCATCGCAGCCGACGCCGAGTTGCACCAGGCTGGTTTCTTGTGTGTAAGATTTTCCTGAACTCATCTGGCCTCCTTGGGTGAGGAGAAGGAACTGAAAAGGCCCCTTCTCGGATTTTGAGAAGGGGCCTGAAGAGACAACCATGAGATGTCCTCTGAGCTCCGTCCTCATCTTCCTCCGGAAATCCGGAGCAGGAATTAGCACCTGGCATCGACTTTCGCTGCAGGCAAGAGTCGATAGGTTGCTGTGGCTTCGCAGGGCCTGTCCATCCACCACTCTTGATAAAGACGCTGCTGGCAAGCAGCTATTTGACAACATAAATAAAGAATTGCAGCTCAATTGTCAACTATAAAAGGCATAATTGACAATGGCCACTAGCCAAATTTCGGTTGAAATTCTCAGACAATACCTTCGTAAAGGACGCTGCTCAGGTAGCGTTCGCCGGAATCAGGCAGGATGACCACGATGTTCTTGCCCTTGAACTCCGGTTGTGCCGCAAGCCTGACCGCGACTGCTGCCGCTGCCCCACAGGAGATGCCGGCCAGGATGCCTTCTTCTCCGGCCAGGCGCCTGGCACATTCGATCGCCTCATCATTGCTGACCTGCTCGACGCGGTCGACGAGGTCCAGATTCAGGGTGTCGGGGATGAACCCGGCACCGATCCCCTGGATCTTGTGCGGCCCCGGTTCGAGGACTTCGCCGGCAAGCTTCTGCGTAATGACCGGGCTGTCTTCCGGTTCAACGGCGACCGAGATAATCTGCTTGCCGCGGATCTCCTTGAAATATTGCGATACCCCGGTGATGGTCCCACCGGTCCCGACACCGGAGACAAACACATCAACGTCACCATCAGTGTCATCCCAGATCTCCGGACCTGTCGTTTTGACGTGAATCGCCGGGTTTGCCGGATTCTTGAATTGGTGCAAAAGGAGGTAGCGGTCCGGGTCGCTGGCGGCAATCGCTTCCGCTTCAGCGATGGCGCCACCCATGCCTTTGGTGCCTGGAGTCAAAACCAGGTTGGCGCCGAGTGCTTTGAGCACCTTGCGGCGCTCGATACTCATGGTCTCGGGCATGGTCAGGGTGATCGGGATGCCCCGGGCTGCGGCGACGAAAGCGAGGGCAATCCCGGTGTTGCCGCTGGTCGGCTCGATCAGTTCCTTGCCGGGACCGAGTAAGCCTTTTTCTTCGGCGTCCCAGATCATCGACGCGCCGATACGGCATTTGACCGAATAGGCAGGATTGCGTCCTTCGATTTTGGCGAGAATGGTGGCGCCTTCTGCAGCACCGACACGATTAAGGCGAACAAGAGGTGTGCGTCCTATGGAGAGTGAATTATCAGCATAAATCTGGCTCATTTCCGGGCTCCCTGCAACAGGAACATGTTCACGGTCCCTGCTGTAATCGAATAGTTAAATGGTTGAAAGAGGTCTGAGCTGTCGAAACCCGTCAGCAAAAAAATAAACTTTGCAACGTGCTCTCTTGCTAGAACAATAATAAAGTATATTAAAACAGTCAAGAATAAAAAAACAAGAAACTACAAATATTGTGTGAAATAAGGGCGGCGGTTACCCGTGGTCACCAGGTAATAAAATGGACTTGCAGTCTACTGTTAAAAAGTCGATGTGACAGGACAGCTGAGCGCCTTCGAGCAGGCAGGTCGACCGCTTATACGTGTACATCGCCGAAAGTCAACTCTCCCTCCACTGTCCGATGCCGGATCATTAAATACAGCAGCCAAGCGTAGAAGCTGTCTCTTATACACATCT
>JARFQM010000419.1 GCA_029287755.1 Desulfofustis sp.
GTCCGGTCCTCAACGAGGACGGCAGCATCAACCACTGGAAGATGTTCTGCCGCTTCGATCTGCCCCAGGTCAGCGGCGCCGCCATCAAGGGACCGGGCCGAGTCGATCTTTTTCTGGGAAATGATTACTATGCCGAAAAGGCTGCCGGATCTATGAAAGAAAAGGGCAGTCTGTTCTTCCTGCTGCCCAGATCAGGAGCCGAGCGGTTGAATTAAGCAGACCGATTGGGGGGAGACAATACTCATGGTGTCCCTTCCTTTTCCGGCCCTTTACGGTCAAGCGCAGCTACTCAAGGGGGACACCATGAGCATTGTCTCCCCATGTGTAATGCCATTTTGAAATGAAAGGTCCCCCGATCATCCTTACCACTGATTTCGGCCACGCGGACGAATATGTCGGAGTGCTCAAAGGGGTGATCCTGTCAATCAATCCTGCTGCCACCCTCGTTGATCTCAGCCACGCCATTCCCCCGCAGGACATTGGCCGGGCGGCGGAGCTGGTTTTCAGAAACTATCGCTATTTTCCACACGGTTCCCTGCATCTCTGTATTATCGATCCAGGAGTTGGCACAAAACGCAGGATCATCGTGGTCAGCGCCGACGGCCACTTGTTCCTCGGGCCCGACAACGGCGTCTTTACGCCCTTGCTCCACGCTTACGAGCAGGCAAAGGTCTATGAACTGACCAACAGGGACTGGTTTCTGGAGCGGATAAGCACCACCTTTCACGGTCGCGACATTATGGCGCCTGCCGCTGCCCACCTCTCGCTCGGCGCGCCGATCGCCGAGGCGGGACCACTCGTTGCCATAAACTCATGCGTACGCATCCCGCCTGCTGAGCCGCTGGTGTGCGAATCTGAAATTGCTGGCAAAATCAGCTCGATCGACAGGTTTGGCAACCTGATCACCACTATCGAGAACCATCATTTAGATGCGCTTTCTCACAAGAGCTGCCTCATCGTCAGCATAAATTCCATAGAGGTGCGGTTCCATCAGGTCAGTTATGCAGAGCTGCCCGATCGTCTGCCGGCAGCGATAATCAACAGCAGCAATCTGCTGGAAATCTGCGTGAAAAATGATGACGCCGCCAAAGTTTTGGGGGCCCGGATCGGTGATACGGTCCTGGTGAAATGCGGATAAATCAGTAGAGTGTGGCGAAACGCTCCCAGAAATCGGGAAAGGACTTGACCACGCATTGTTCGCCCAGAATTCGAACCCCCGGTACGCGCAGTCCGGCAACCGCCATGCTCATGGCCATGCGGTGATCATCGTAGGTCTCGATTTCGGCGCCTCGCATTCCCTCGCCGCCGCGGCCATGGATGACCATGCGGTCGTCAAATTCGTCAACTTCGACGCCCAGCTTGGTGAGCTCTGCGGCAGTCGCCTGAAGCCGGTCGCACTCCTTGATTCTCAGGTGGGCTATGTTTGAGATCTCGGTCGAACCATCGGCAAAGGCGGCGACCATCGCCAGGGTTGGAACGACATCTGGCATATCGCCCATGTCCACCGTAATCGCTTGCAGTTTTGCCGGACCGACAACTTTGATGCCTCTACCCTGCTGCTCAACGTTGCAGCCCATCCGGGCCAGCAGCGGAACAAGCATGGCGTCGCCTTGCAGCGACGGTACCGGAACGTTGTCGACGGTTACGCTGCCGCCGGTTACGGCTGCCGCCGCCCAAAAATATGAAGCATTGGAGGCATCGCCCTCGATATGATAATTGAGGGCCCGATAACAGCCTCCAGGGATGGTGAAGCGGGAGAAATCGGCTGCCGCCTCAACCTCCACTCCGAAAGCCGACATTACCTCCAGCGTCATGGCCACATAAGGTTTGGAGAGTATGTCGCCAGCCACCTCCAATTCGGCTGTATGCCGAGCATAGGGTGCCACCAGAAGGAGCGAGGAGAGATATTGGCTGCTCTTGCCCTCGGGCAACACCGTTGTTCCGCCCCCCAGGCCGGAAGCCACGATGGAGAGCGGCGGACAACCGGTACCGTCGATGGCTTCAATATCGACGCCCCAGCCCCGCAAGGCGTGGATCAGCGGTCCAATAGGCCGCTCGCGCATGCGCTCATCGCCAGCAATGATAAATTCGCCGGTGCCAAGCGAGGCGACAGAAGTAAGAAAACGGGTCGCAGTTCCGTTGTTGCCCAGATAGATGTCATCGCCCGGTTCAGTGATCCTGCCTCCGGTGCCAACTACCCGCCAGCTCTGTGCACCCTTCTCGATCAATACCCCCATTTGTCCGAGGGCTGCTGCTGAATAGTCGGTGTCCTCACTGACCAGGGGACCTTGAAGGATTGAGGTGCCTTCGGCCAGAGCGGCGGTAATGAGGGCTCTCTGGGTTATGGATTTGGAGCCGGGGATGGATACCACAGCGTTGATATTTTCAACTGGTCTGATCTCGATCATTGTATAAAGAGGAAAAGCGGATTTTGATTCTCACCGGGAAACCGCGTCAAGCAGTGCCCGGCGCATGACTTCAACCGGAGCGCTGCGGCCGGTCCACAGCTCGAACTGGGCCACTCCCTGATAGAGCAGCATCTCCAGGCCGTTTACGCAGATGCAGCCGTGCGCCGCGCCATCCTTGAGCAGCTGCGTCTGCAGTGGAACGTAGACAATGTCCATGACCACCCGGTAGCCGCCTACCAGGCTCTGGTCGACCGGGCGTGCCTGGTTGTCAGGTTCCATGCCCACCGAGGTGGCGTTGATCAGTATCGCCGCGGCTTCTTTCGGCTCTTCGTTCAGGGGTGACCAGAGACAGCCGAGTTCCTCGGCCAGCCGGCGTCCTTTGACCTCGCTTCTGCTCTTGATTTCCACTCCGGCACCTGCTTCCAGCAGACCGAAGCCAATGGCCCGGGCAGCACCTCCAGCCCCGAGAATTACCGCCCGACTGCGGCGCAACTCGATGTGATCGAGCAAGGCCTTGTTGGAGCCCAACCAGTCGGTATTGCTGCCGAACAACGTTACCCCGCTCTCCCCCCTTCTTGCGACCACCGTGTTGACCGCGCCAATTTTCGCCGCCACCGGATCAACTTCATCGAGCAAGTCGAGAACCCGCTCCTTGAAAGGAATGGTGACACTGACCCCGTCTATATGCATCCCCCTCAGGCCCTGCAGAGCCGCGTGGAGATCCTCGGTGTGCAGGGGCACATAGACCCTGTTTTCGTTGCAGGCCGCAAATGCCTGATTGTGCATCAGAGGGCTCAGCGAATGGCTGACCGGATTGCCGATGATGCCGTATATTTTTGTCTTGCCGTTTATCTGCATGTTTTCTCAAAAATCGCACCGGTCTTCTGCAGCAAAGGCGATTGGAATCGCACCAGTAGAAGTCGGTTATAATTAATCAGAATCTTGTTTGTTCGTGTTCCCATCTCCATCGAGCAGGCGCAGGGCCAGCCAGACAAGCAGCGATACCACGGCCAGGTCATCGACGATGCCCAGCCCCAGGAACCAGTCCGGCAGCAGATCGTAAGGCAGCACAAGGTAGATGAGAGCAGCAGCCAGAATCAGCTTGACCTTCCAGGGTGTATCCCTGCGCAGCAGCAAGCGGAAGTAACCGGCGGCCGTTGCCAACAACCTTCCCAGCACCGGCAGCCGTGCCCTGTTCGCCATCCAACAGACCTCCAGAGCGCCGATCAAATCCCTAATCGACTTCAGTCGATTGGCTTTCACATAATCTCCGATGCCTTCCACCACTTCCTCACTGACCCGGGGGTTGATGAAATTGGCGGTTCCTATCTGCACTGCAGTAGCCCCGGCCAAAATGAATTCCAGCGCATCCT
>JARFQM010000231.1 GCA_029287755.1 Desulfofustis sp.
CCCCCCCCCCCCCCCCCCCGCACCCGCGCCCGCGAGCCTGGGCTCGTGGGCTCGGAGATGTGTCCCCCCGCCAGGTCCTGAGCGCAGCCGATCCCCTGCTCTACCCGGCCCATCAGGTCCCGGTCGGCAAGGATCAGAAACAGCACCTGGAGGTGGCCCGCGATATCGCCCAGAAATTCAACCACGAATTCGGCGAGACGTTCGTTGTTCCAGAACCTGCCATCAACGAACAGACGGCCACGGTGCCTGGCACCGACGGGCAGAAAATGTCGAAGTCCTACGGCAACACCATACCGATCTTCATGGAAGGCAAAGGGCTGAAAAAGCAGATTATGGCCATTCAGACCGATGCTACGCCAGTGGAGGAACCCAAGAATCCGGAGACCTGTAATCTTTTCAAGATCTTTGCGCTTTTTGCTTCGCCAGAACGGTTGGCGGAAGTGCGCAGCCTCTATATAAACGGGGGCGCGGCCTACGGTTATCTGAAACTTGAACTGCTGGATTTGATCACCGACCACTTCGCCGATGCCAGAGCCAGGAAAAAGCGCTTTCTAGACGATCCTGGCGAGGTGCGCAACATCATGCGGAAAGGGGCCGAGAAGGCCAGGCAAAAAGCGGCGCCAACCCTTGAACTGGTAAGGGACCGGGTCGGGTTGAATTATTGAGGTGGCAGACATGAGCTACGGAATCGACAGGGAAGAAGCGCTGGAGCTGGTGCACACGCACCTGAGCAATCCACACATGATCAACCATAGCCTGGCTTCCGAAGCCGTCCTCGGAGCACTCGCTGCCCGGCTTGGCGAGGATGTCGAAAAATGGCGGCTCACAGGGCTGCTGCATGACCTTGATTCGGAAAGCCACAACGATCTGGATGTGCACACCAGGGAAACGGCTCGAATTCTGACCGCCAAGGGGGTGGATCCCGAGATCGTCGATGCCATCCGCCTGCACAATCCTCAGGCCCATCCCGGTGAGGAAAGGAGCACGGCGTTGCAGCATGGTCTGGCGGCAGGGGAAACTCTGACCGGTCTGATCGTGGCCGCAGCCCTGGTGAATCCAGCAAAAAAACTGGCGGCGGTAAAACCCAAATCGGTGAAGAAGCGGTTCAAGGAAAAGGCGTTCGCCCGGGGGGCCAATCGGGAGGTCATTGCCGAATGTGAAAAGCTCGATATGACCGTACCCGAATTCTGTGAATTGGGGCTGGCGGCAATGCAGGAGATAGCCGAGGACATCGGCTTGTAAAAATTGTTTTTTTGCTCAATCTTGTGCGCCTTGATCTTGAGCAAAAATCCTAATTTTCTCAAACCCGCAAGGACGCAATTCAACTGTGTCCCCTGTTGACGTTTTGCCTGTTTAAAAGTCGACCAACTCAACGTCAAAGACCAGTACCGCGTTAGGCGGGATCGGGCCTCTGCCCGAGGCGCCGTACCCCAGTTCAGGCGGAATGATGAGGATGCGCTTCTCGCCTTTTTTCATGGAGAGAAAGGCCTCATCCCACCCTTTGATAACCCTGCCGCTGCCCACCGGAAATCGGATCGGGTCGTTGCGGTCATAGGAGCTGTCGAACTTCTGCCCGTCCAACAGTTTACCGGTGTAATGAGCCGTCACCGTAGTGCCTTTGGCCGGGGTGGCGTCGCCGTTGCCTTCTTCAACCACCACATACTTGAGTCCGCTGGAGGTGGTGATCGCCTCCGGATAGAGGGCCTCGATCTGGATATTCTGGGCTTCCAAGGCCGTCAGTTCCTTCTCGCGCTGCCGCTCCTCCAAACCCGCCAGCAAGGCATCGAAGGCAGCCTGATCGGCCTGGAAGGCTTCGGCTTCTTTACCGACTCTGATGATCTCTATTGACTCGATCACGTCGCCCTGGGTGATGGCATCGACCACCGACTGCCCGGAGATCACATAACCGAATACGGTATGTTTGCCGTCCAGCCAGGGGGTGGGGACATGGGTTATGAAAAATTGCGACCCATTGGTGCCTGGTCCGGCGTTGGCCATAGAGAGGATGCCCGGAGCGTCGTGTTTGAGCTCGGGATCGATCTCGTCGGGAAAGGTGTAGCCCGGGCCGCCGGTGCCATTGCCGAGCGGACAGCCGGCCTGGACCATGAAATCAGGAATCACCCGGTGAAAGGTGAGGCCGTCGTAAAACCGGGTACCTGATTTTGCTCCTCCGCCAAGTTCTTTGGTTCCTTCAGCCAGGCCGACGAAGTTGGCCACGGTCAGCGGCGTCTTCTCATATTCGAGCAGACAGAGGATCTCTCCCTTGCTGGTGAACAATTTTGCATAAAGGCCGTCTTTGAGTTTTGCCTCGGACATGTGTGCATCTCCATGGATATAGGTAAATAGCGAAACCAGTATCAGTAATAATCGTGCTGATCTGTTCATGATGCCTCCTCTTTGATTCGTGTGAGGTTGGACGGGCAGGGGACACAATACTCAAGGTGTCCCTGTAATTCAAGGGACACCTTGAGTATTGTGTCCCCAAAACAGTCTCCAAAACAGTGTTAGCGGTTGACGCATCTCCCGTCGACGGGTTAATTGAGTCATCGCCGGGCAACCGGTGATAGGCAATACAACTTCTGCAACAATTGACTTAATGAAAAAACGGTGCTTGCACTCTATCGTTTCATAATTGGATTTCTGTTCTGGATCAGTCTTCCGGTTCTGCTGACTATCATTCTGCTCACCGGCTGGCATCGACGCGGGCTGAGTGAGAGGCTGGTTTTTCACGAGTCCCCAGCGGCGGAGCTGGGAGCCGGCACACGCATCTGGATTCATGCGGCCTCGATTGGAGAGGTGCGGGCCGCAGGCATGCTTATCGATAGTCTCAAGGCACACCAGCCCCCCTGCAATTTCCTGGTCACCACCATGACTGTCCATGGCAGGGACTTTGCCAGACAACACCTGGGGCCCGAGGTGGCCTGCCAGCTTGCCCCTCTGGACGTTCCTTTCAGCGTCAACCGGTCCCTGGCGCTCTTCGCGCCCGATCTCTATGTCTGCCTGGAGACAGAACTGTGGCCGCTGCTGATTGACACTTTACGAAAAAAACAGGTTCCCACCCTGCTGATGAACGGCCGATTGTCCGAGCGCTCCATCACCACCTATCGCCGCTTCAGATTTCTTTTTTCCGCGGTTCTGCAGAGCTTCCAGTCGATAGGAGCGATCAGTGATGCAGACCGGCAGCGGTTCATCGAAGTTGGCGCGGATCCTGGTCGAGTCGTGGTAACCGGCAACATCAAAGACGATTTCAGGCTGCCCCAGGATCCCGAGAGGATTGCCGCCAACTGGTCAAAGCTGCTTGACCTGAAGCCGGAAGTAGATGTCTTTATTGCCGGCTCCACCCATAATCCGGAAGAGGAGCTGCTCCTCCCTTTGCTCAACGACCTGGTAGAACGGGGCACCGTCGTCATACTCGCCCCGCGCCATCTCGACAGATTAGCCGTTCTCGAGTCGCAGATTAAGGGTGAGGGAATGCATTATGATCGTCTCAGTGAGCTCAAACAGGGGCGGCAGCGGACCCAGCCGCTGGTGCTGGTCGATACCTTCGGCGACCTTGGAGAGCTCTACAGTATCGCCACGTTCGTTTTTGTCGGCGGCAGTCTGAGCGGTTCAGGGGGGCACAATGCGATGGAGCCGGCTATCTGGGAGAAAGCGGTTTTTTTCGGCCCCGATATGGCGGATTTCAGCGAAGCTGCCGCCACGCTTGAAAATCGCGGCGGTGGATTTAAAGTTAACGACGTTGCTGAACTTGGCAACGAGATTTCTATGCTGCAGGAAGACCGGAATCGCCTCCAGCAGATCCAACAGTTGGCCGGGGCTGCTGCCCGCGAGCAGCTGGGCGCTGCAGAGCGGCAGGCTGAGCTGATCAACAAGAGCCTGACCCACATCAACAAAGTTCAAACCTGAAAAGAACATCATCATGAGAATTCTGTCCTGGAACGTCAACGGCCTGCGGGCTGTCTACAAGAAAGGGTTTGTCGAGGCTGTCGCCCGCATGGATCCCGACATTCTCTGCCTGCAGGAGACCAAGCTGCAAGAGGACCAGCGCAGCCAGGAAATGATCAATTTTGACACCTACCAGTCCTTCTGGGACTATGCCTCCACCCGCAAAGGCTACAGCGGTGTGGCGGTCTATGCGAGGAAACGGCCGCTGGCGAACCGCTGTGGTTTCGGAGTTGAGCGATTCGATGCCGAAGGGCGGGTGATCGAGCTTGACTATGGACGCTTCGTCTTGTTCAACATCTATTTCCCCAACGGCCAAAAAGACGATGAGCGGCTGCAGTACAAGCTCGATTTTTACCGCGACTTTTTCAGCTATGCCGACGCGCTTAAGGACCAGGGACGAAGCCTTATCATCACTGGCGATTTCAACACCGCCCACAACGAAATCGATCTCAAGAATCCCCAGTCAAACAAGGACCGTTCCGGATTCTTGAGAATCGAGCGGGACGTGCTCGATGATATTATCAGCAGGGGCTATGTCGATAGCTTCCGCTATCTCTATCCCGATACCGTCAAGTATTCATGGTGGAGCTACCGTTTCAACGCTCGTAAAAACAACGCCGGATGGCGGATTGATTATTTCTTCGTGAGCGAGGACCTGATGGCGGAAAAAGTGGTGCAGGACGCGTTCATCCTCAACGAGATAGCAGGCTCTGATCACTGCCCGGTAGGCATCGAACTCGATTTCTAGAACAAATGAAACAGAAGCAAAACAAACGGGGACACAATACCCATGGTGTCCCCATCGCTATGAATATATCAATCCGCAGTCCTGTGCCTGGTCGCCCAGCGCAACACTGTGTAGCCGAAAATTCCAGCGAGAAAGGAACCGCCGATGATGCCTATCTTGGCGTATTCCTGGTAGACCGGCTCGGTAAACGACAGCGCCCCGATGAACAGCGACATGGTAAAGCCGATGCCGCCCAGAAACCCAACCCCTAAAATCATTGACCAGGTTGCCCCGGTGATCAGGTTGACACGTAAAATTTTGGTGGTCAACCAGGTAAACAAGATGATGCCCACCGGCTTGCCCAAGGCCAGTCCGAAAATAACGCCAAGCGTTACCGGATGCAGCGCCGCCGCACCGAGATCGAGTGCACCCAGTACCACGCCGGCGTTGGCCAGGGCAAAGAGCGGCAGGATGAGGTAGGCAACCCAGGGCTCCATCGCATGCTCCATACGCTGCAGAGGGGTTTCCACAAGGGAGCAGGCAACGTTGATGGAATGCACCGCGTCCAGATGGGTACTGTGGACCATGATGGTAGAGCCGCACTCGTCGCCGTCGCATTTGATATGCTCCAACCGTTCGCGCACCAGCTTCATGAATACGTCGGTGTTGTAGCGGCTTCTGGCGGGGATGAACATGGAGACGATTACCCCGGTAATGGTGGCATGCAGTCCTGAATGGGCGACCATGTACCAGAGTATGAGCCCCATTATCAGATAGCCGAGCGGGTTTCTGACCCAGAAGCGGTTCATTACAAACAGCACCGCGCAGGCGCCGATCCCCCCGAACAGATAGCTCAGGTGAATCTCGGGGGTATAGAACAGAGCAATAACCAGAATGGCGCCGAGATCGTCGGCGATTGCAAAAGCCGTCAGAAATATCCTGATGCCAAAGGGGATCCGCCGGCCCAGGGTGGAGAGGATTGCGAGGGAGAAAGCGATGTCGGTGGCAATCGGAATCCCCCAGCCCGACATGGAATTGGTGCCGCCATTGAACCACCAGTAGATCAGGGCCGGAAAGATCATTCCCCCGATGGCGGCGGCGACCGGCAGGGCTGCCCGGCGGGGATCGGAGAGCGCTCCCACCAGCATTTCTCTTTTGATTTCCAGTCCTACGGTGAAAAAGAAAAGGGTCATCAGCCCGTCGTTGACCCAGTGGGCCAGCGAATGGGAGAGAGAGGCGCTGCCAATGGTCAGGGTGAACTCTTTATGCCAGAAATGAGCGTAGCCCTCGGGGCTGATATTGGACCACAGCAGGGCCGCGATTGAGGCGAAGAGAAGAAGGAACCCACCGTTGGCGATGGTGTTGAAAAAATTCTGGAAGGCGGTCGTGGAAATAACCTTGGAGACCAGGGATTCCGGACTTATCTGATCTTCCGGCACGTTGCCTTTATACATCGGTACACCAGCTCTCTCCATATGCTTATGTCTCCCGATTATCTCAACATACTATCATGAGCCCACCCCATTCTGCCCGGTGCGGGCAGCACCGTGACAACTGCCGACAGCACAGTCGGGCTGCTCATTCGTCTCCTGGCTCGTGCTTTTTCTGCCGAGCCCCCTGAACTTATGTGGCTATGCTATTTTCGCACTATTACGGATGTCCCGGCGGAGGAGTGGGATTGTAGAGCTCCACGTCCATAGCAATCCGTTTCCGGGCCTCGCCACTGCCCCTCAGCACAGCAATCCGGACCGTCTCTCCCACCGCCCTGTCGAGCAGCGCCAGCCTGACATCGTCCATAGTATGGATAGCCAATTCATCGATAAAGATCAATATGTCATCTTTTTCAATGCCGGCGGCTTTCGCCTTGGATTGGGGATTGACCTCGACAATCTCCATCCTGGTGCCGCCTTCGATTTCTTTCTCCAGAAGGACCACCCCTATCTTCCCCTGGGGGGCGAATTCGACTGATTCGAGCAGAAACAGGTAGTCTGTGGTCCTGGCCAGTTCGGCAGCTGAAGCCCTGGTGGTGGCCAGATTCTGCACCGTCGACTGGGTTACTTCGAGTCGTGCCGCTACCCGTGGTGGAATCCCAGAGTCCTTGCGGGTGTGCTGGTTGCCGGCCAGAACGACCATCCGGGTCTGAGGGTGGGCCTCCAGGTAGGTGGCGATCGTTTCCGCCATGGTTTCGTCCCACAGCGCCTGGGCCTGGATGAACCCGGCCAGACTGCCGTCGGCGTGATTTCCCTGTCCGTGCATCTGGTGGGTAAGCTGCAGACGTTCCACATAACCCTCCAGATCCAGCCTCATTTCGGCGGGCAGCTGAGCTCTCTGTTCAGCGGTCAGCGTTTCCAGGTCGCCGGTTTTGAACACCGAACTGGTGATCTGCCGATCGATATTGAGGCCAATTAACGGTATGCCGTGTTTCCTGGCATAGGCGAATATCGGTCTGAACAAGCGGTAATCGTAACGCCACACATCATAGTACATGGATTCCCTGAGAAAGTCGGCCTCACTGAAATCTGGTTCGTTGATGAACCGGTCCAGGGCCGGCTGGCTCGAGCGGGGGAACATTTCCATGCCGATGGCCAGTCGCTTATCGCGACTGTGCAAGGCCTCGATGAGCATTCTCTGGAGCAGATGGTCCGGCCGCGAGGTGTGGGTTTCACCCACGTACACGACCCTCTTGCTACTCAATTGGTCAACCAGTTCATCGAACTCGGCGAGGGCAGCCACGGCAAGGCCTGCGGGCTTCTCTTCCAATGGCACCCGGATGCCGTGCGCCGTCACCGGGGTGCGCTGTTCACTGATGCGCCCGCTGACGAAGTGCAGATAGGAATATTTTCCATAGTGCGAAAGGCGGGCCACGGCGGCCTCGGTCTCCTGCCGTGAGCTTGCGCTGATCAGGGCGACGGCCAGGTCGTCATTGAATGGGTTTGGTCTGACATCTGCGGTAAAACCGGAGGACGGGTGACCGGGGTCTCCGTAAGTCATTTTCAGGATGCTGTTCGAGGAGCCGAGAAAAATGACCGTCTGCGTCTCGAGATCCTGCCGGCTGAACTCGGCAGCTGGTATCGTTCGGCAGCCGTAGCGCTCTGCAAAAGAGATAAGCGGCTCATAGCGATCCCTCTGGCTGTCGTCATCAAGCACCGCAAGACAGTGCCCGGCTCCCAGGATAGACGACCAGACCGGTGCCTTTTCCGGGGCAGACAGCGCCCGTAGAAGATCGTAGTCGGGATCAATGGTCAGCTGAAGCGGGGTGGAGTCGACCTCGAAGCTTAGAATTGTTTCTGACTCTGAAATCAGAGATTGAAAGTCTTGTGTGCCCCCAATTGTCTCGATGGAAACGGGCAGCAGCAGTTCGTAGGCGGGACTCTGGGCCTGCTCGACCGAAAAGGATACGGTGGTGGATTCAGGCCCGTCGTTGACCTTGATGCCGCCCACCCTCAGCACCGGCAGATCATTGCGGCCGAGGCGTTCGGAAAAAAAGGTGTTCAGGTCCTGGCTTGACTGGTCTTCGAAGATCTGCTGCAGATCGAGCCAGGAGGCCGAGCTGCCGGTGAATTGTCGGCCGAACTCCTGCAGACTGCTGTAAAAGGTTTCTTCCCCAACTCGATTGTACAGCTCGTGGAAGAGCATGGCAGATTTTTGATAGCCCACCGCTCTGCGGGCCTGATTTTCCCTGCGTTCATGGCCTGCCCCATAGAAATCCTTGAGCAGAGGCGCTTCTTTGCCCACATAGTCCTGGTAGCGCTGGATGGCTTCCTTTCGGGCCTGGGGGCCTTCGCCTTTTTCGCTGCGGTAGGCCATATCGGCCAGATAGGTGGTCAAACCCTCGGACCAGTTACCCGAACCTTCGGCGATATCGATGCTGTTGCCGAACCAGGAGTGCAGGATTTCGTGACCCAGCGAAGTCTCTTTGATGAACGGCAGACGAATGACCTGCTGCCCCAGAAGGGTGAACGTCGGGTAGCCGTAGCCGGTGGGCATGATATTTTCAGCGATCACATAGTGGTTATAAGGAAACGGGCCGATCAGCCGTTCGTAGCGGCGCACATAGTCGGCAGCAGCCTCCAGGTAGCCCGGCGCCAAATCCTGATCCTCCTTGAAAAAAAGGGTGTAGAGGTGCAGGTCATCGCGGATTGTCTTCTGCGTTTTGACATAGGGGGCACTGATGAAGGTAAGCGCGTAGAGCGGCTGTGAGAAGGAGAATCTCACCTGCCCGTGTTCATCGGCGTGGGCGAGTTCATCGGCCTGTGTCAGGCCGATGAACCCCTCCGGCAGCTGGGCGCTGAGCGAATACAAGGCCTTCTGCCGGGGCAGAGGGTGCCAATTTGCGGTCAGAATGATGGCCTTGTCCGAGATGATATTGGAAAAGTTTTTCTGCACGCGCTTTTCATAGGAAATCAGCACGGTCCTGTTGTCGTCGGGAGCGGGCAGCTCAAGGTTGTCACCCTGGAGATCGAGCGGCGCATTTTCCCGCCTCTCGCTGCTGATAAGCGCTGCGGTAATCTGCAGTCCAGGAAACAGCAGCTGCAGCTCATGGTTTTTTTCTACTTCGATCCTGGCACTGCCGCGCAGCAGATTTTCTCCGATATCAAAGGAAACGGCAAGATCGATATGAATGGGTGATGCTGAACTGGTCTTGCCCCAGACGGTGGTATGCATTGTCAAGCTGAGCAGAACGGTGATTGCCAGGTATTTAAAGATCGTGTTAAAGAGGTTGGACATGAACCTTGCATCCTTTTTGTACCGGGAGTTATACATAGCACATAAGTCCAATCCGTCCCTTCAGGCCGCGTTGCTCGCTGCGGTGCCTGCTCACAGCTCTATCAGGCTGCTCCGCCGGCTCCTCACTCGCGCCTCACCTGGCTGGGCGCCTTGAACTTATCTCACTGTGCATAATTATTTGATTAAATACATATAACCAGCCTGGAAACAGATGCTAAATTTTTTTCGGTTGCATCTTCTTTGAGACCAGCCGATCACCGACCGGAACCCACTCGCGGTCAGTAATGCAAGAGCAGAACCTTGAAGATTAAACTAATTGGAATCAACGCCCGCTACTCGCATTCCTGCCTGGCGCTTTTCTATCTGCGCAATGAACTGGAGCGCAATCTCTCCGGTACGACCACCGAGATATGTCAGTTTACCATCAACGATCCATACTACACCCTGCTGCAGCGGCTGGCCGAAGGCCAGGCAGACGTGCTCTTTTTCTCGGCCTTGATCTGGAACAGTGATCTGGTCGAGCGGTTGGCGGTGGATCTGCTGTCCATGGACGAGCAGCTCAGAATCGTCGTCGGCGGCCCGCAGGCCGAGATAGTCGGACAGAACTGCGCTGACGAGGGCCGGTTGAGTATCTTCAAGGGCGATATCGAGGCAGCGGCCCCCGTCTTCTATACGGATCTGCAGGAGGGGACCCTGCAGAAGTCCTATCAGGCATCATTTCTGCAATCGACCGGCAGGGCACTGGGGTATCCCTACCGCCCCGGGGATTTTTTCCATCATCTGCGGGACAGGGCCGTATACTATGAGTCCTCGAGGGGCTGCCCCTTCTTCTGTTCCTATTGTCTTTCCTCGGCAGAAAAAGGTGTGTTCCACAAAGATCCTGATCAGGTCTATGCAGAACTCGACGACATCCTGGCCCATGGTCCGAAGACGGTCCGCTTCGTCGATCGCACCTTTAACGACAATGGGGACCGGGCCCTGGCAATCTGGCGCTGGCTGAAGGACCGAGACCCGGACACCTTGTTTCATTTTGAAATTGCCCCGGATCGCTTTACCGAGTCCATGTTCCAATTTCTCGAGCAGGTCAGGCCGGGACTGTTCCAGTTCGAGATCGGTATCCAGTCGACCAATCCCCAAACCCTTGCGGCCATCCGCAGGCCGATGGATTCTCAGGTTGCCGGAGAAACGATCAGGCGGTTGAGGATGAACGAAAACATCCATCTGCATGCTGATCTTATTCTGGGACTGCCGTTTGAAACCAGGAAGACGTGTGCAGCCTCGATCAATGCTATTTTTGCGATGCGGCCCCACTATATTCAGATGGGACTGTTGAAACTGCTGCCCGGCACTGCACTGCGGCGACAGGCCCGGAGTTGGGGATATAAAGCGGTGCGCAAAACACCCTATGCGGTGCTTGCCAACCGCTGGATGGATGGCCCGACGCTGCGCGCTCACCACTGGCTGGGCGAGTGCCTGGAGCAGTGCGTCAACAATCGCTATTTCCCGTCGCTCTGGCACTATTTCCTGGCTCTTGGAGAAGATATGGCTGCCTTTTTCGGGTTTCTGGCTGCACGGTTCTACGAGCAGGGCTACTTCTGGAAGGCGGCTACCCAGAAGACACTGGTCCGGCTGCTCCTGGAGGAGTGCGCGGGGCGCGCCGATTTTCACCTTATCCGGGAGCTCATCTGTTTCGACTGGCTCCGCTGCGGGCACCGTTATCTGCCCGCTCAACTCTGCTACCAGGAGACTGCGGTGGATGAACTCCGCCGGGATCTCTACCATCGTCTGCCGCAGGAACTAGGCGGTCTGTATGACGCCAGGGGGCGCAAGACGTTCATCAAAACCAGCGTTTTTCACTATTTTTCCGCCGCGGTCCTGCACCAGGCCGGACTGGAGCCGCACGGCGACCGGGCCCTCGTCTGTTTCCTCAACGAACGCGAGCGCAATGTCCATCGTCTGAATAAAGTGGTGCTCATGCAAATCACCGATTGACCTCACTGCAAGCCTGCATATAGTAGAGTCCGTACCCGGAGCGCTACTGATCATATCGGAATCATTTTCGGAGAGTGAGTTGTGAGTGGCTATCGACTGCTTAAAAAAAATGTCATTGCCCGCGAGGGGCTCGAACTGCTGGGCAAGCAATTTTTCATAAGCGATGACGAACAGGATCCGCAAGGCATTCTGGTGCGCAGCGCCAGAGTCAACACCGATGCCTACCCCTCCCTGCTGGTCGTGGCCAGGGCCGGGGCCGGGGTCAACAACATCAGCGTCGACAGGGCCACCGAACGGGGCATCTGCGTGTTTAACACACCCGGAGCCAACGCCAATGCCGTGGTCGATCTGGTGTTTCCGATGATCGGGGTATGGCAGCGCAACATCTATAAGGGCATCAGATTCTGCGAATCCCTTGATGAACTCGATGGCGATCAGGTAGATGCCGAGGTGGAGCGGAGGAAATCGGCTTTCCGGGGAATGGAGATCGCCGGCAAGAGACTGGCGGTGATAGGGCTTGGACAGATCGGGGTCAGACTGGCCAATGGCGGCGTCCACCGCTTCATGAAGGTCAGGGGGTTCGACCCGAAGCCGGCGCTGGCCAATATCCATATGCTGCTGCCCGATGTCCAGCTTGTCCATTCCCTCGATGAGGCGATCGGCAAGGCGGATATCGTCAGCCTGCACGTCCCTCTGATCGAAAAGACAAAAAGTCTGGTCAACAGCGAATTCATCGCCCGCATGAAAAAAGGGGCGCTCCTGGTCAACTATGCCCGGGGACCGATTGTCGACCAGCAGGCCGTGCTGGCCGCCCTGGACAGCGGCCGCCTGAGCGGCTATATCGCTGATTTTCCCACAGAGGCGTTGATCGGCCACGAGCGGGTGCTGCTCACTCCCCATCTCGGAGCCTCTACCTCGGAATCCGAAGAAAACTGCGCCATGATGGCGGTGCGGGAGATGTCCAACTACCTGCTCTACGGCAACATTTCCAACAGCGTCAATTTCCCCAACGTGGAGATGATACCCTCCGATCAGGTGCGCACCAGGCTCATCGTCATCAACCGGGACGTACCTGGAATGATCGCCTTTATCACCAACGTGCTGGGCCATAATAAGATCAATATCGACTCCTATAAAAACGAATCAAACGGCGCGATCGGCTACAATATCATCGATATGGAATCGGATGTGCCCGGCAGTATCGTCGATATGATCAAGGACAACGACGACGTGATACGAACCAGGATTATCACCTTCAACAGGTAGCATGCAATAGTCTCTCCGGCTGGCCGGCCAGTCCCGTTTTGCCGCTGCCAGTCTCAAGGCAATCGCGGACCTGTGAACCGATACCGCACTTTATGGCTGAGAAAATCCCCATAGTAGTCGGCCAGACCCGCCGCTACGATATCGACCGGATCAAAGAATTCTGTGACCAGGCAGCAGTGCATCTGAAGTTTGGGGAACGCCTGCATGGGGCTGCGGTGCTGCTTAAACCCAACCTGATCAGCAGCAGGGCCTCGAAGCTGGCCTGTAGCGACGCCCGGTTCGTCAGAGGGGTGGCCGAGTGGTTCACCGATCAGGGTGCACGGCTGGCGATCGGTGATTCCCCTTCCTTTGGCAGCGCCGCCCAGGTGATGAAAAAAATGGGCCTGGCCACCGAACTCGAAGGGCTGGAAATCAAAGTGGTGGAATTCAAAACCCCGAAAGAACATCAGCTCACTCACGGCGTCAAGGTCGGTATCGCTGAGGAAGCGCTTGGTTGTGACCTGCTGGTCAATCTGCCCCGAATCAAGGCCCACAGCCAGATGTATGTGACCATCGCGGTAAAAAACCTGTTCGGCATTGTCTGCGGCATGCGTAAAGCGATGTGCCACATGAAGAACGGGCTGTCACACCGAAAATTCGGTGATCTGATGCTCGATCTGACCGCCGTGCTGCCCCGCAGCGTTACCCTGGTAGACGGTATCGAGGTCATGAGCAGGCGGGGACCGCTTAACGGGGAGCTGCTTGAACTCGGCTGTTTATGCGCCGGCAACGATCCCGTTGCCGTCGATACGCTGCTGCTTTCACTGCTCGAGCTTGATGCCCGCAAGTGTCCGATCTGGCGGGCGGCCGCAGCCAGAGATTTTTCCGGGGCCAGGCTCGAGGCTATCGCTTGTCTGGGGCTGGCGCCCGAGGATTTCAGCGGGAGCGGTTTTAGGGCGCCGTCGATCCTGAACCCGGTGCCCTTCAATCCTTTTCGCTTTATGCGAAGTTCACTTCGCCGAGCCATGGCCGCGGCCAGCGGCTGAGAGATACTCAACTATTGCATGGGGGTAATTTATGTTTAACATGACCGGGAAAGTCGCCCTGGTAACCGGCGGCTCCAGAGGGATCGGCAAGGCGATTGCCCTGCGGCTGGCCGAGCACGGCATGGACATCGTGGTCAACTACGTGCGTCACAAGCAGGATGCGCTGACCACTGCCGAGCAAGTGGAGAAATTCGGCCAGCGTTGTCTGCTGGTCAAGGCCAACGTCGGCAAGGAGTCAGACGTCGAGGCTATGTTCAACATCATAGCCGAGGAATTCGGCAGGCTCGATGTGCTGGTCAGCAATGCCGCCTCAGGCGTCCTCAAACCGGTGATGGAACTGACCGAGCGCCACTGGAACTGGGCCATGAATATCAACGCCCGGGCCCTGCTCGGTCTGGTGCAATACGCCTTGCCGCTGATGAAAGAAGGGGGCAGGGTGATTGCCGTGTCCAGCCTCGGGTCGGTGCGGGCCATTGAAAACTACACCACGGTCGGTGCTTCCAAGGCGGCGCTTGAATCCCTGGTGCGCCACCTGGCGGTGGAATTCGGCCCCCGCGGAATCAGGGTTAATACGATCAGTGCCGGGGTGGTGGATACCGACGCCCTGAAAAAGTTTCCCAACCGTGAGATAATCCTTGAAAATGCCCTGCAGCGCACGCCGCTGGGCCGGCTCATCACCACCGAAGATGTGGCCGACGTCACTCTGTTTCTGTGCTCCAACCTCTCCAATATGATCCAGGGGCAGGTAATCACCGTCGACGGCGGCTACGCGATCATGGGTTGAGAGGCCTGCAGAAGAGCACTGTCTTCAAGCGCTGATAACCGAATGGCAGCGGTTAACGGGCGCTCAGCGCGGTGATGCCCTTTCTACAGATCAGCGTCAGCACCACCGCGGACAGGACAACCACGGCGACCATCCAGAATCCTATCAGCAAGGCATCGGAAAGCGGCATGGAGCTGCTCCTGAACCAGCTCCTGACCAGCCGGTAGGTCGGCGACACGCCGCTGAACAGCACCACCAGCATATAAGAGATGGCGCAAAAAAAGTAGAACACGGAGCCGGGCCCCATGGCCGCGCTTCTGTTCTCGGCGTGGTAGTCGGCAAATATCGCCCCGAAACCCAGTGCCAGAGCAACCACAGTCCAGCAGATCAGCAATGCGCAGAAAAGCGACACCCACCACATCGGCCCGTCAATCTGCAGAAAATGATTGGATACGCTGATCAGCACCAGGATCAGCAGCGTAAACGGGATCAGGTAGAAGAGGTACTTGTAGAAGAAGAACCGGGCCGCACTCAGCGGTGAAGTCCTGATCAGGTAAAAGGCGCCTCCTTCCCCGCCAATAGAGGGGTAGACAAAGCGGGCGGCCAGGGCGGCCGCCAGGAATCCGCTCAAACCGATATTGCCAAAGGCGATCAGATTGGCCACATAGGTGCTGCCGAAGGTACGCTCCAGGGGCAGTACTTTGAAATTGTACAGATAGACGATGATCAGGGCGCCGATCATGAAGAATTGCGACCACTCCTTGGAATCCCTCAGAAAAACGATGCTTTCCTTGCGGAAGATCCAGAGCATTCGCGAACGCCCCCAGGAAGCTTCCTTGAAACGATGCTGGCCGCCGAAGGACTCCTGGGATTTGGAGAAACCAGAGACGAACAGACGAGCCATGAGGAATTCTCCACAGAACATGAGCACCGGCGGAGTCAGCAGTATCAAGCCTGTCT
>JARFQM010000442.1 GCA_029287755.1 Desulfofustis sp.
TGGTTTGATTTTGAACGACAATCTTAGTTTTGCAAAAGGCTCTATTGATTAAAACAGAATTCGTATGCCGGCGCCAAGGGCATATTCCGAATGCCAATTGGCAATCAGGGAAAAATTCCTGGCGACCAGGTAGGATAATTCGATTTTGCCTTCCCATTGGGTGTGGGTGTCGTACTCGGCTTCAAAATCCAGTTCAAAACGCGGCGTAAGGTGCAGTCCTTTCTCGAGAAAAAAACGCCCTCCACCATCCGAGTCGAGCCAGAAAGCGGACTCGACATTCAGGGGTAGAAGATATCTCACCCCCGCAACGCCTCGAGTCTCTTCACTGTCCGAACCTTCACCGAGGAGGTCGACACCGGCGAAGATCGACGTGAATCTGTTGAAATGATAGTCCCCAGTGAACAGCCCTTCCCACTCGGTTTCTTCAACCTGCTGCCAGCCGACCTCCCAGGCCGCATCTAAGCTGAATCTGCTGTTTGTGAGAGTGAGCGAGCCTTCGGTCATATTGCTGGACAGATCAGCTGAACCGAAAAAGTATACGGGATCCTTATAAAGACGAGATCTGACGCTCTGAACCTCCGGCGCAGGCTGGAAATCTTCATAATGAACGAGCCGCGACATGCCCGATTTCATATGGTACAGCAGATGGCAGTGAAAGAACCAGTCTCCCACCTCGTCGCTGTAAAATTCGATAACGGTAGTCGTCATGGGAGCGACATCCACCGTGTGCTTTAGGGGCGCATGGTCTCCATTGCCGTTTAGCACACGGAAAAAATGTCCATGCAGGTGCATGGGGTGGTGCATCATGGTCCGGTTGATCATGATGAAGCGCACGACTTCACCCTCGCGGATGCGTATGCTGTCGGTTTCTGAAATCGGCCTGTTGTTGATGAACCAGGTGTAGCGTTTCATGTCGCCGTCCAGGGTCAGCCGCACCTCCCGAATCGGGGCATCGACCGGCGGCGTGGTGGAGGAAACTGATTTAAGGGCATCATAGGGGGTGTGAGGCCGTTCGGGTCCGCCATCTATCGCCAGGGGGCTGCGCGACGAGATATCCGCTTCAAGAAACCCGAAACGAGATCCAAACGAACGGCCCGACGCGACGTCCTGATCAGGTGCTGCATCCCCCGGCGCCGCAGGGGAGGACTGCGCACCGCCGGCGCCAGCCTCCGTCTGTGTACCGGTCATCGCCGGCGAGTGAACCGCTGTCTCTTCTTTCTTCCCGTGTTGCATTCCCTCATGCATCGAGGACTTCTCCATCTGAACTTGCCCTGTCGCCATGTGGCCCGAGACTGGCTCCATCCCTCCATGCACAGCGGGTTGGTCAGCTGGGCGCGGTTTTCCCAAGGGCATGTGTCCGGAATCCATTACACCACGGTTGTCCTCGGCATCCTGAACGGGCACGACATCATGGTGTCCTCTCTTTGGAGGTTCTCCGTGCTGAGCATCATGCACCTGATGCGACATGCCGCGCTTGTCAAATACTCCGGCTTGCACTGCTGAGTCCGGCATTCCCATTGACCCTGCAGGAGTCAGCGCGAAAACCGACCCCATATCGCCATGGTCCATGGGCTCATAGAGGTTCGGCTTGGGGATTACCCGAGACGGATGGCGAGGGCCCGTTCCCAGCCAGGTGGAGGTGAAACCCGATCCATCATGCGCGGTGGCGCGCAGTTCATATGACCCAGCGTGAGGAACAGAGACGATGACATCGTAGGTTTCGGCTACGCCAATAAGAAACAGGTCCTTCTCAACCGGCTGCACCAATTGACCGTCGGCGCTGATAATGGTCATCGGTCCCCCAGAAAAATTGAGGTGAAAATAGGTGGTGGCCGAGCCGTTGATAACCCGCACCCGAACCGTTTCACCATTTTCAGCATTGATGAAAGTTTCGGGTTCCCCGTTGGAGAGGAAATAGTCATATGCCACATCGGCAATATCCATCGGCGGCATGCGCTGCAGTTCCCGCTTGAAATAGGCACCGAGTTTTCCAGCTCTGGCGGCTCCAACTATGGATTGGGCCGAACCTTTTTCAAGGGCGAACCATTCGCTGCCCCGCTTGAGCGTTTTCAGCACTTTTCCCGGGGAATCGGTTGTCCAGTCAGACAGTAGAACGACATGGTCCCGATCGGTTTCATGCGCGTCGTCAGCGATGACGATAGACCCGTAGATGCCGCTTTGCTCCTGAAGCTGGGAGTGGGAATGATACCAGTAGGTGCCGGTCTGCCTTATGGGGAACTCATAGGTAAAGGCGGTTCCCGGCTCGATGGGCACCTGGGTGACAAAAGGCACGCCGTCCATCGTGGGAGGTACCAGAAGTCCATGCCAGTGGATCGAGGAGGGGACATTCATGTCATTCTTCACCCTGATGCGGGCCACGTCGCCCACCGAAAATCTGAGCGTCGGACCCGGAATCGAGCCGTTTATCGTCATTCCCTGTGCGCTTTTTTCGCCGATACTGACCTGTTGCTGCGCCAGGGTAAGCTCGTAGTGTCTAACTGCGCCAATAACCGTATTGGCGTGAAATATAGAAATGGTGAGCAGGGTCACCAGCAGTAGTTTACATTTCATTCAATACCTCCTCTGATCTACCCCTGAACTGCAACAATAATACCAGTTGACCAAAATAGTATTTTTCTCGCAAATATAAATATTTATATTTGTCCTCCGGGGGTATCCAGGAAGCTCTCCACGAGACTGTCTAATCATTGGACAGTTCAACCAGGAGCGTCTCATTGGATTCGTATGATTTTTGTGCAGCTAAAATCCTAAAGATTTGAATAGCGATCAATAATCGCTCATTTTGTCTATTATTTTCATGATATTAGACCATTCATTCTAAGCGTTTATTGTCAGTTGAGAACAGCAGAAGACACAACCCCGCGCTTTTAGTAGCCGTCTCGATGTATTTTGGGATATGTTATTGCTCAAAAGTAGCGCTTGACCTCTCATTTCCTTTCCAATCAACAGCTGAAATGTTTGAGGACTCTGGAAGATTTTTAACAAGTGCTGAGTGATGGGGGATCTGGCCATTTTAGAAAAAGATGGTAAAGAGCAGAATAATAGCCAATAGATTAGCAGCCCCAGGATACCGCGGACGGGATGTCAATAATTGACAACAGCTTCAGCAAAGTTCGGCTCTGACCGGGATAAAGGTAATGAATATAAAGAATATCACTTTGATACTATTATTTATTTGCGGCGGCGCCCTGTTTCTGGTGCTGCAGAAATACTCGAAAGATTACTCCTCTGTCGAACAACCCCGGGCGCCTGTTATCGACAAATTCGCTGCCCGTTATCCCGCCCCCGATTTCATCCTCACGGATCTTGACAAGAACGAGTTTCAGCTCTCGAGCGCACGGGGGAATATCGTGGCAATGATATTCTGGACAACCTGGTGACCTACCTGCAGGGAGGAGTTGCCTTCCCTGGATCGGCTGAGCCGGGAATACCAGAGCAAAGGCCTGCAGGTGCTGTTGATAAATATGAAAGAAGAGTCCGCGGCTGTCGCTGCCTTTATGGAGAAGCACGACTACTCTTCGAAGGTACTGCTCGATGTGCAGGGGGAGGTGGCCAAGAAGTACGACGTATTCGGCATACCGGTATCTTACCTGATCGACAAGGAAGGCAAAGTGGTCTTCCGACTCAGCGGTTTAGTTGACTGGGATTCCAAAGAAATCAGATCACTGATTAATAATCTGCTTGACGAGCAATCCTGAAGCATTCGCTAAAGTGGACAGCAGGCGGATATCTGATAATGGTGCGGCATCGTCGGTTGGGCTCAGATGCCGCCTGCCAGTCACGGGGGAGAAAGGGGAGGAGAAGAGCTATATACCCAACCGACGATGTGATTGTATCGACTAATTTTTATATGCCTGCTCAGCTTTTTCCTGCAGTTGGGTTCGAATATCAATAACCTCTTTTTCTATGGCAGCGAGCTGCTCTCTGGTCGTCTCGGGGTTCCTCTGCGCCTCAGCGTATTCGAATCTCTTGTTATTCAGCTCTTTTCGCAAGCCAACGGTATCTTCCAGAAATTTCTGGTGTGGTTCGCTGTTCCATCCATCCTGGCCGAAATACGCGGCTCCAGGGCAGTCGCCGTAGCCGCCGCCATAACCTCCGCGGTAGCCGCCACCGTATGCCCCCATCATGCCGGGCCCCATCATTCCATAACTGCCCATCATGCCTGGGCCCATCATGTGACCGCCCCACCCGCGGCCGCCGAAGCCGCCATTGCCGTGTGCAAAGGCAAAACCTGCAGCCAGTCCAACTACGAGAAGCGATGCGATAATTGCTTTTTTCATAATGTTCTCCTTTTAATTTGTGGTCTTTCTGTTTCCAGTTTCATCAGATATCGATGTAACTGCCGTTTTCCAAATTTCACATTAAGTTCACTTGTCATAAAGCAGGAGGTATGCCAATTTTTCAAGCCCGGTGTTATTTCTCTAAATAATTGATATATAATGATAAATTTTCAAATCAATATTCTGGTTGACGATGGGGGCTGAGATCGGTGTCCAAATATTAGGCGGAAGGGTGCTTTACAAACTTTTGGCGCTGTGAATTTTTTTGACATGCGGGGAACAGGAGGAAAGCCACCAGTGCAGCAGAAGACTTTTAGGGGGAAGTGGCGAGGAACTTTGATACCAGACACTTTCAGGCTGATACCATAGTGCCGGAATATCCTAAGATCTTGAGGTCAGACTTGTTGTGGCCGATTGAGTATATGAGAAGATTATCGTTTGGAACGCTCAGTCGACGGCTTGATCTTGTCCGCTGCCCTACAAACCATACTCCTTGATTTTATTGAGCAGCGTCTGGCGCGCCACGCCGAGCTGTTTAGCCGCCTGGCTCTTGTTGTGACCGGTCTTTTCCAGGGTCGATCTGATCACTTCACGCTCCATGTCCCTGAGTGTGAAGCCCTCAGGAGAACTACTTTCCTGCATCTCCCGCACCTCATCGGACAAGAGATGGGGAGGCAGATCCTGCGGCGTGACCTGCTCACCAAGGCAAAGGATCACCGCCCGCTCTATGGTATTCTCCAGTTCCCTGATGTTGCCCGGCCACTCATACTGCATCAGCAGGTTGAGTGCTTCAGGATGAAAATCCCTGATATCCTTCCGGTTTTTTTCGGCAAATCGGCTTAGAAAATAATTTGCCAGTTCAGGAATATCGGTGGCCCGCTCGCGCAGCGGGGGAAGATCGACGGGCACCACGGATAAGCGAAAATAGAGATCCTGTCTGAAGGTGCCAGCCTCTATCATCTCTTCCAGGTTCTTATGGGTCGCCGCCAGGAGACGGACATCGACCTTGATCGTCTCAGCCCCGCCCAGCCGCTCGAACTCACCTTCCTGGATCACCCTGAGAATTTTCGCCTGGGTCTGGAGGCTCATATCACCGATCTCGTCGAGGAACAAGGTCCCCTTATTGGCCAGTTCGAAGCGGCCCTTCCGTCGTCCGGACGCCCCGGTGAAAGCTCCGGCTTCGTGACCGAAAAGCTCGCTTTCGAGCAGGCTTTCATGCAGGGCGGCACAATTGAGCTTGACGAAAGGGAGGTCCCTTCTTTGGCTGTGCTGATGCAGCGCATTGGCGACCAACTCTTTTCCTGTGCCGGACTCCCCGGTGATGAGCACTGTCGCATCGGTGGGGGCGACCATCGTGAGGGTTGAGAACATCCGCTGCATGGCCGGGCTTTTGCCGATGATGTTGGTAAACGAGAACTCCTCCTTGAGCCTTTTCTTCAGCTGTCTGTTTTCTTCGCTGAGCGAGCGGAAACTCAGGGCCCGGTCGATGAGTATCTCCAGTTCCCCAATGTCGACCGGCTTGGCAATGTAGTCGTAGGCCCCTTTTTTCATCGCTTGGACGGCACTTTCCACTGATGAAAAGGCGGTCAGGACAATGACGGGAATCTCATAGCCGGCCTGCAGCAGAAGGGACAGGGTCGTGAGCCCGTCCAGGCGGGCCATTTTCATGTCCAGCAGGATAAGGTCGGCCTCATGGTCTTTGAGGTAGGGCAGTACCTCGTCCCCATCGGATAGTTCATTGACCGCATAGCCTTCCGTTGCCAGGTTGACCTTGAGCATGGTGCGGTGCGCCTCGTCATCGTCGACCAGTAAAATGGTGTGCCGCTCCGCTGAACTGATCATCTTCTCACCTCCTGTCCGAATGGCAGAACCAGTGTAACCGCTGTTCCCTCACCGGGTGCCGTAACGACTTCAAACGTACCGCCCAACTGCTCAATAATCTGATGACTTATCGCCAGCCCCAACCCCGTTCCTGTTTTACGGGTGGTAAAGAAGGGATCGAACATTTTCTCGCTCTCCTGTTCGGTCATTCCCTTGCCGTTATCCGATACCGTTATGCGCACCTGCGTCGCGTCGCTCGAAGTACCGAGCGAAACCACCCCGCCCTCAGGCGTTGCGGCAATACTGTTTTTCAGCAGATTGAGCAGCACCTGGGTGAGCATGTCGGGGTCGGTATGTACACGTATCCCCGTATTGCACCGATAATGAAAACTCAGGCCCCGTTCGGAGAAATCCCGTTCCATCAGAGCCACGGTTTTATCAATCAGGTCGTCAAGGGACACCTTGATAATGTTCGGATCCCGCGGACGGGCAAACTGCAGCAACCCTGAAATATTGCGGTTGAGCCGGTCTATCTCGCTTTCCATCAATTTCGCGTAGTTTCGGCCTTCTGCGGTGGTGCCTGGCTGATTGCCGAAATAGTGCGCAAACCCTTTCAAGGTTCCCAGCGGATTTCTGATTTCATGGGCTATTCCTGCGGCCATAGTTCCCAGTGCCGCCATTCGGCGAGAACGTTCGAGTTGCTGTTCCATATCCCTGATGAGGCTCATATCCCTTATAACAAGCACGGTGCCAATACTCTCTCCCTCGCTGTTGACCAGCGCTGAGCCCCCGATTTTCACCGGTATATTATTACCGGCGCCGGTCACACATTCAGTGGAGTAGTCAAGAATTGAATCACAGATCTCTGCAACAGTAACCTGACAATCCGGAAACGCGTCATGCAGCATACTCCCCTGGATTTCCTGAATCGATCGTCCCATCAACTCTTCCATCTTCCGGTTGCAGGAAACGACCCGGTCCCGGCTGTCAAGCGTCACCAGACCTACGGGAATGCTTTCGATCACATTTTCAGTGTAGATTTTCATGTTGGCCAGGGTGGATTTGGCGACCCGCATTCCCTGGTAGAGAAACAGCACGTACAACCCGGCGCTGCCGACCAGAAACAGTATGGCCCCCATAAAGATGGCGTGCTGGACATCCTGCCTGCGGGCGGCGTCGAACTCATGGGTAAACAAACCGAGGGAAATGATTGAATCGGTGAGCGCCTGCGTCGGGCCACTCTCATTGCTGGGCACCTCCCTCATTCCTATCCGGCGCATGTGGGGCCGCAGACTGAGCTGCTTGGTTATGGTAAAAATGCCTGTCTGCTCTTCCAGGGACGTGACCGACATCTCAGGCCCCGTAAGGCGCTTCCTGTCTGGGGAGAAATTGTCTGCGGGAGGGGCGTTTTCGGTCTGGCTTATAACCTCACCGTCCTTGTCGGTGATGATAATAAAGACAATATCGTGTGCCCGGCTGCTCTCGGAAAGCAGCGTGTACAGGGCACCACTCTCTCCCATGTGATGCATCATCGAGGTTCTCATCGCCGCCTCGATCGCCTTGATGATGGTTTCACCATTCTGCCTCAAGAAACGTTCCATCATGGACCGCTCCCTGTTGATATTCTGCAGCGTAGAGAAGGTGAGCAATCCCGCCAGAAACAGGGTCGACAGAATGAGGCCCAGCGCTGCTCTTGACACCTTGAAAGGCAGCTTTGCGGCGAAAGGGTTGGTTTTCATTGTTGCCGGCAGGCCGAGTCCTAAACTTGGATTTTGTCTGATGCGCCTCTCAAGCGACGACCTCGAACTGTCCCATCATTCCATTGTCCTCATGTTCGAGGAAGTGGCAGTGGTACATATAGATACCGGTGTAATCTTCGAATCGGGCGATAACTCGCACCGCATCTCCACCATTGAGGTGAACGGTGTCTTTACGTCCCTGCTCAGCCGGGTGCGGCTTCCTGCCGTTGCGGTCGAGGATCTGAAACTGGACGTCATGCAGGTGCATTGAATGGGGCAGCCGCATCATCATGGTGGAGCGGTTGACGAATTCCCAGATCTCGGTGGTGCCGAGCTTAACCCGCTCGTTCACATGACCCATATCCATGTTGCGGCCGTTAATGGTCAGCTGCCGGCCGCGGCGCATCATGCCCATACCTCCCGACATGGTTTCCATCGTGAATCGCCTGGTTTTAACGGCACTGGATTCGGCCAGCCAGTCTATGTCGGCCAATCGGTCGGGCACTATTCTGTGGTCCCCCCGGGTCGGAGTAACGGTGAACTGCATTGCCTCAAATGAGTTGCCGGCAAATTGATCGACCAGCAGCATGCTGGTGGCGGCCACTTCATCCTGTCCGAAATCGACCACGATTTCCGAACGCTCACCGGCCGTAAGAAAAACCGAATCCAGCCGCACCGGACGTTCCTGGAATCCGCCGTCGGTGGCAATCTGATGAAAGAACCGCTTGTCGCTGAAAGAGATTCGGTAGACGGATGAGTTGGAGCCGTTGACCAGGCGCAGCCGCACCAACCCCCTCGGCACCTGAAGATTTGGCCAGAGGGCACCGTTCACCAGCAGGTAGTTGCCGATCACCCCGTGTATCACGTCCATCCTGCTCTGCGCATAGGCGAAGCGCCCGTCTTCGAAAAAGCGCCGGTCCTGCAGCACCAGGGGGATGTCGTCCACTCCATAGGTCTTGGGTATATTCAGCCCATCGGAAACATCGTCCTCGATGTAGAACAGTCCGGCCAGCCCTCGATAGGCATGTTCACCGGTCAGGCCGAGGGCATGGGGGTGATACCAGAGGGTGGCGGCCGGCTGTTTTATGGTGAACCGAGGCTGCCAAATGCCCCCGGCCGCTATCTCCTGGTGAGGCCCGCCATCCCACTCGGCGGGCACGTGGAGACCGTGCCAGTGCACGCTGGTTTGCTGGTCAAGGTTATTGCTGATATTGAAGCCGACCTGCTCGCCGTTGCGCACCCTGATGGTCGGTCCCAGGTACGAACCGCTGTAACCGAGAGTCGGGGTGGTATAGCCCGGGATGAATGAACGGGTTCCGGCCTCGACGGTGAATGGGAAAAGCCTGCCGTCATCACCTGCCGGCCTGCTTTCCAGCAATGGAGGAATGGGAAGTGGTATAAGAAATTCTTGGCTGCCCCCGAAATTGCCGAGTTCCGCCATAGCCTGGTAGGGAGGAACGCCTAGCGCAGACATCCCCAGAAATGCAGCACCGCCTTTCAATAATGTTCTTCGATTCATGGTTGTACCGAAATATCTCGTTTGATCTGTTCGAACTCGGATCTCGATATCTCACCTGCGGCATAGCGCTGGTTGAGAATATCCATCGATTGCGAGCCGGTATTTCCTCGCCGGGTGAGGAGATAATTACCGATAATCCTGACAACGAAGACCAACACCGCAACCAACAAGAGGACGGACATGATCGTCCCCAGAGGGCCGGGAAGAAACCCGAAGATGCCGCACTGCCAGTTCGAAAAGCCAAATCCTTGTCCATACATTGTCATCATCTCCTATTATTGACGTAAATGGAGGTATGAAAGCAGAAAGCGTGCCACCTTTGGGAAACCGTAATTTAATCGTATAAAATTAATGATTTTAAGTATCTATATTAATCTTTAAAGCATGGTATTAATTGGGCAGACCCCAAAGGTGTCTTGTTTCTGGACACCAGAGAGGTATGAGTTTCACACAGGTGTCTAAAAAATAGGCACTGTCTGTCTGCAAGGAAAGATTATCTTCCAGGTTTGAGTGCACATACGGAAAGAAGGATTGAGCGGGTTCCTTGCCCAATGCTGTTCACGGATTAGATGATAAACCGATCGACCCGTGAGCCATGAAGTATTGCAAAGTATTTGAATATTACTGGGCTAAAGCGCTGTATGTCGGTACACGTATATTCTGCAAGAACATCCAACGGCCTCATCTGCCAGAGATCAGCTCATTTCCGCAGGACATCTGCAAATCCACCACCCGCGAACCAGCGCCATCTGTTTGCCAGGCTGCCGGTGAAACGCACTAAATCTCTGTAATCGCATTATAAATACCTTGATTTGTAAGAATATTTAGGTGACTATAGGTAAATATACGTAACTTCGGGTCGAGATGAAATATCAGAGACTACACATCCGAGTGCCGGCTTCAGGTGACGCAATCCTTCTGGAGAAAGGCGATGTCAAGATTGAAGCCAGTGTGATCAACGTAAGTGTAGGCGGGCTTTGTCTCACTGCACCGTCTGACCTCATAGAGCCTATCGAGTATCAGGTACAAGTGATCACCCCAGCCCATGGGGCGATACATTTCTCAGGGGTTCCCGTTTATCAGACCTTTGAGAGTGTTGGAGTTAAGATAACTTCGATAGAAAAAGATCAATTGAAAATTATCTATCAGATCGTCGGCAGTTTTCAGCTCACCGATGATTTCATCAAATATATAGATGAGAGAGACATCATTCACGACTGGCTGGTGGATGAGAAAGGAGAAGATATTGCAATAACATTTGAGACGGAGAAAGAAAAGGATACATAGACACAGGGTCCACCTACTATTATTGAGAGGGAGCAATGGGTAAAACGACCAAATCCGAAATCATCGAACTCCTCTCTGACGAGTGCCACATATCGGTTCGAGAAACATGGAAGATAGTCGAGACGATTTTAGACACCATGTCAGACGCACTGGGCAGGGGCGAAAGCATTGAGCTGAGAGGGTTCGGCACCTTCAGAATCAAGCAGTATGGTACCTATACCGCTCGCAATCCGAGAACTCAGGAGAAGGTGCCGGTCAAGCCCAAAAAACTACCGGTCTTTACTGTGGGGAAGGAACTCAAAGAAGCGGTAAATGCAAATCGTGGCGCCTAAGGGACAATGACAGGACCGAGGGCAGACCTCCTAACCAACACGAGAGCTGAATAGCATTTGAACCTGCATTGGCAGGGTGATCAAACTTCCGGTATTTTTCGTTATGAGAGAGGCAAAGCAATCGTTTCCAAAAGCCGACCCTGCAATTGCCGCATAGGAAGATGGATCGCCATATCAACCTCCTCGCGGGCACCTGAGAGGGGCTGCTCCGCCGGCTCCTCGCCCGCGCCTTGCCTGGCTGGGTGCCTTGAACTTATGCCGTTGTGTGTATAACATTTCCAGAGTGCGAAGGGTGGCTGGAGATGCATCAAGGCCGGCTACGGTGGTCTTGACTGAAGGTGAGGGGATGGTTTTGTCCAGGCAATTAAGGAGTACAGAGGTGATACTATGAGTAACTTGGGATTTATTCGGGTAAAGGGGATAGCCCTTGCAGTAACTGATTTGGAGAGAGCCAACCGTTTTTATGGGGAAACCCTGGAGCTTCCGCCGGACACCGTTCGTAATATGGAATCCGCATATCTGCTTGGCGACGCGATCGTGATGCTGAAAACGCAAGAGGAATGTCAGGCAAAACCCACGGAACATTTAAACCCTCGCATCACGGTGGAAACCCGCGATGCCTTCGCCACCGAAAAGGTTTTGCGAGAGCGCGGGGTCACGGTCTCGGACCCCGTCACGCTCTATGACAGCACTCCGATTGGCGCTTTCCTCGACAGCGAGGGAAACAAGGTATGGTTTTGTTCCGTATCCGGCTAGGTCGGGTTAGTCATTCTTGATGTGGTTCGATTTTCGGTTTAGCCAGCCATCAAGGTAGACGGCTTTGAACTATTGCCTATGGATTCGCTCTGCTTAAACTCATGGGATTTGAAATCAGCTTCACCTATGGAGTTGTTTAATCCTCCAATTTCGACATTGCTTTCATGAGCAATTCTTTTGCGTACATCTTATCTGAATAATTTAATTTGTCGTAATTGATCGACAGATTAAAGCCGTTGAGCTGTGCAGAAAGTTGTTCTTCCTCCTCTTTCAGTTTTTCAATTTCGCCAATCACGACATAGGAATTTACAGGGTAGGCGAACCCTTTTACATCTATTTGGCCTCGCGCTTTACATTTTATTACATCTTTAACCAGGGAGAAGGTATCCTCAGAGATCAGTATCTCGTCTGTATTGGCGGCACTTTCCAGCCTATTTGCAAGATTTACCGCCCCTCCCACTATTGTGTAATCCAGCCTCTCGTCCGAGCCAAAATTTCCCACCGTGCAAAATCCCGTGTTTACCCCCATCCTGATTCTAAGTGGTGTAGATATTCCCAGAACATCCCACTCAAGCCGCATTTCTTGCAGCCTCTTATTCATCTCAATTGCCATTTTCACGCAAGCGATCGCATCCTCTTTTTCGCCCAGTGATTCGGGATCGCCAAAAAATATCATGATCGCATCGCCAATATATTTATCAATGGTGCCTCCGTGCTCTAAAGCGATCTTCGACATCTCATTCAGGTATTTATTCAGGACACTGGTGAGGACCTCGGATTCAACCCGCTCTGTCAGTTCGGTAAACCCTTCGATGTCGGAAAAAAAGATGGTAAGCTTTTTGCGATAGGACTCGATCTTGACATCCCTTTTCCCCTCGAAAATATTTGTATACACCTGTCGAGAAAGGTACTTGGCAAGTTTATTGGAGAGCCCCTGCAGCTGTTCGTTTTTCGAACTCACCTCCTGGTTCAATTTCTCCAGTTGCTGAGCTTTCTCAGCCAGCTGCCTCTGATGGCTCTTGAGCTTTTCCTCATCTTCTTTTCGTTTGGTAATATCTCTAATAATACCGCTGTAGAAAATTTGGTTATTGACTTCCCAGGCCGACAGAGATAGCTCAAGGGGAAACTCCTTCCCATTTTTGTGCAGTCCAGTCAATTCCACCGTATTTCCAATCACATGACGTTCCCCACCTTGGCCCACCCTTTTGATGCCTTCGTCGTGAAGCGCCTTGTATTTGTCAGGAACTATGATCGTCAAAGGACCTCCCAAGACTTCTCTTTCGGTGTAGCCGAAGATATTCTCGGCAGCTTTGTTCCATGACTGAATCATGCCTTTGGAATCAGCCGAAATAATAGCATCATTGGCGCTCTCAGCTATCGACTTGAATTTCATTTCTGTAGCTAATCTGAGCTCTTCATTTAATTTTCGTTCACTAATATCTCTTATTATTCCACTGTAATATCGACTATCACCTATTAACCACGTAGAGAGCGACAATTCGATCGGGATGAGATGTCCGTGCTTGTGGAGTCCGGATAGCTCTACCATCTTTCCTATTACATGGTGCTCCCCTCCGCCGGAAACTCTGGAAACGCCTTGTTCGTGCAAGGTCCGGTATTCCTCCGGAACAATAATGGTAAGCGGTTTTCCCAGCACCTCCTCAGCAGTATGGCCGAAGATGACCATTGCCGCTCTATTCCACGACAGGATCATCCCTTTCGAATCGGCGGTAATAATTGCATCGTGTGCCGAATCCAAGATTGAACGGAAACGCATCTCCGATGAACGAATTTCATTTTCCATGGCAACACGATCCGTAATATCCCTGATTATGCCGCCGTAATTCATGCCTTCTTTCGTGCTCCAGGCTGAAAGCGTAAGTTCAAGAGGGAATTCAGATCCATCCTTCCGCCTGCCTGCCAATTGTACCGCTTTTCCAATTACATGGCGTTCGCCGCCGGAATTGACTCTGGCTATACCCTTGTCGTGCATTTCACGAAATCGCTCAGGCAGAATAGCGTGCAGTGATTGACCCATCATCTCATCTTTTGAATAGTGGAAAATCGATTCCGCCGCGTTATTCCAGGAAATCACTTTACCTTCTGAATTGATTGCGATAAGGGCATCTGACGTAGAATTAGCGATCGAGAGAAGATGATTCGTCGTGTCGATATGGCTTGGGTTGGGCATTGGTTAACCACCTCGAAATCAAGGGATCTTGTTTCAGTGCCGAGATCAGTATCACTCCGCAAGCGCTGAGGAACATCTCAAAATTTTTTATACCCATCCATTATAATTATCATCTTTGTTCCTTTCAGAAGGTAATTGAGATGGGTTCCGACACTTTTTCCAGTTAGGCGATCCTCCGCCCAGACAGGAATGGGTGCTAAGGATTAAGTCTGCTTCATGAGGTGAAACCTTTCCCGCAGGTTTCTATTAAGGGCAATTGGGGGCTATGATCTGAACGATCGTATCGATTTTTGCCAGACACTTTTCAAAATCGACGCATCATGACCGAATTCTACCGCATGAATCCCAAGCTCTTTGACCCTTTCCACTTGTTCCCATTGTGGAAAGCCGATCGGGTAGATGACGAACTTCTTATGTTTGTCGGCTGCTTCTACGGTTTTCTTAACCGCACCGACTACCCTGTCATGCCATATCTGCAGCGGCACCCCGGCAGATATGGAAAAATCAGCGGGCCCAAAGAAGATGCCGTCCACCCCTTCTACAGCCATGATCTCATCAATCTCCGCCAGGGCTCCAACGTCTTCTATCATCGGTATTACCAGTTGCTCACGGTTGCACCAATTCATCCATTCTTCACCAGCATCTACCCCCCACTTACCAGAAAGGCAGAGGCCGCCATACCCACGCCTGCCCAGCGGGGGAAATTTAGCCGCTTCGACCATACACAACACATCTTCCTTGCCCTTGGCATGAGGGATGATCACACCACCCGCTCCAGCCTCAAAAGCTTTGCGGATCAGGTACGGATTATCACGGTCAACTCTGAGGAGTGGTACGAGTCCGGCAAGCAACCCTCCCCTCAACACATCTTCGGTTGTGTGGTCCTGCCGCAAGGCATGCTCGTTGTCTAACCGGCAAAAATCCAACCCGCAAAACCCTGCAAGCTCGATGAGTGCCGGAGAAAAGCTGTATAGACAGGTGCCTAGGGCGATGTCGCCCTGACGAATAATTTCCTTCAGGCGATTAGGTTGTCTGCTCAACATCATTATGCCATAATGCCAATGTCCCAGACGACAAACTCGTTGTCGCCTAGGCCCAGCAGTTCGCTCTTGCTTTTTTTACCCGATGCAGTTTCAAGCATTAATGAGAATATCGCTTGACCCATCTCATCAAGTGTTTTGGAGCCATCCAGCATCTCCCCGCAATTAATGTCCATATCCTCCTCCAGCCGCTTGAACATCGGCGAATTACTGGCCAGCTTGATTGTTGGAGCAGGTTTGGAGCCAAACATCGACCCTCTCCCGGTAGTAAAAGCTATGAGGTTTGCACCGCTGGCAATCTGGCCGGTTACCGAAGGCGGATCATAGCCGGGGGAATCCATGAACACCAAGCCACTCTCGGTTACCTTTTCTGCATATTTATATACTTCCATAAGCGGGCCGGTACCGCCTTTCATGGATGACCCTAAGGATTTCTCGAGAATGTTGGCTAAGCCGCCTGCTTGGTTTCCTGGATTAACAACCCCATTTATCTGGACATCATGGCCGACGGCATAGATATCTTTCCACCAGCGAATCCTGTCGATCAGTTTCTGACCCACCTCTGTGGAAACCGCCCTCCGGGTCAGTGTGTGCTCAGCCCCGTAGACCTCGGTGGTTTCCGATAAGATAGCTGTTCCTCCATGTCGAACGAGAATATCGACCGCCTTACCCAGGGCAGGATTTGCGGTGATGGAGGAAAAGCCGTCTGAACCGCCGCACTGGAGCCCAACCGTCAGATGACTGGCGTCAACGATTTCCCGCTTTATCTTATTGGCCTCTGGAAGCATCTCTTTGACCGCAGCAACGCCGGCCTCAACGGTCTTAGGTGTACCACCGACCTCCTGCATCACAAAAGTTCTCAGCCGCGGGCCGACTTTCAGGCCATGGATGGTCATCAGGTCGTCGATCTGATTACGCTCACAGCCAAGTCCAACTAGCAGAACACCGGCGAGATTGGCGTGGTTTATGAAACCGGCAATAGTCCGGCGAACTTGATCCATCGCCTCGCCAGTGGTCGCGCATCCGCACCCGAGAGGGTGACTGAAAGCCACCACTCCGTCTACTTCTGGATAGTCTGCCAGCCGCTCGGCCGTAAACCATTCGGCTATTTTGCGCACCACGGTAGCGGAGCAGTTGACCGTCGAACAGATGCCGATGAAATTTCGAGTTGCAACCCGGCCATCCTTCCGTACGATTCCTCGGAACGTCGCTCGCTCGGCTTCGGGAAAAAAGTCAGTGGGTACATATTCACTGGCAAAAGCATAGTCGCGATCTATGTCACGGAAGACGATATTGTGCGTATGAACCAGGCTGCCGGGTTCGATATCAACCCCTGCAAAACCGATAATCGTACTGTATTTTCTGACCGGATCTCCCTTGGCAATCGGAACGGTGGCAATCTTATGTCCTGCTGGTATGTGATGCAGGCTCGTGATCCTCTCACTGGGAACTGACTCTTCGGCGGCGATGTCATGCACCGCAATGACCACGTTATCATCCGAGTGCAGTCTGATGACAGAGCCGGACACTTTTTTAGCAAAGGGTTCGCTCATCTTATTTCTCCAGTCCGTTCATTGAAAAGCCGAGAGCTTCAAGGGAGGCAATTAAGGTTCGAGTCTGGGCGTCGTCAAACGGGTCAAGAGGGGGGCGAACATTACGCCAGCTCAAAGTTTTAGAGTAGTATGCCACGGCTGCCTTCATGGCGGGGATCATTACATAACCTTGGAAAACCGCGCGTACCCGGTCAAGCTCAGCCTGCTGCTCATCAGCGTCGTTCTGGTCCCAGGTGGCGGCCAGACGAGCTATGGCCTTCGGGTTTACATTTGCAGTGGCGCTTATACAGCCAGCCCCGCCATGACGCAGACTTTTGAGCATAAATGTCTCCGATCCCGGGAATATATGAAATTTTTCGCTCTTAAATTGATCGAGCATAGTCTTTGTGTTTTCCCAGTCACCGGAACTGTCCTTTATACCGACCACCGTTCCAGGGTAATCTTTGAGCAGTCGCTCGATGACAGGCAGTGTCACGGAGACCTGGGCTACCGGAGGGATATGGTACAGGTAGACCCGCAGCTTGTCGTCGCCGATCCGCTCGATAACCTCGGCGAAGGATCTATATAACCCATCATCGCTGATATTCTTGTAGTAGAAGGGAGGCAGCATCAGCACCCCGCCACAGCCAAGCTCTAGCGCTTTTCTGGTCAAGGCAATTGTGTCCGGCAAGGCACAGCATCCTGTACCCGGCATCATGCGATCCGGCGGCAGGCCTGCCTCGACCAAGTTATCCAGAAGATCGATCTTTTCTTGCGTTGCCAGAGAATTTCCCTCGGAATTTGTACCAAATACCGCGAGGCCGACATTGTTGTCGAGCAGCCAGCGGCAGTGGTTAACAAGTTTTTCGCTGTCCGGCTCGAGATTGTCCTTAAAAGGCGTAATCACCGGCGATAGAACTCCGCTCATTAAGTCAGAATGGCTCATGTTGAGGTGCTCCGTAGAGATTTGCAGTGTGGATCAGATCATGTGACCGTGCCTTTCAAGATACATCAGGCGTGAGGGTTGAATATGTTTTATGCAGATATCAGCCAATTTATTGTTATCATTTTCCCCAAGTGCTTCCAGGATGAGGTAGTGCTCGTCACGTGCCTGTTGAAGCAGGGACTGGTCGGTGGACGAAGTAAAACGGACGAGGTTTGACTTTTTGGCCATTTCATCGATCACGTCAGCGAGAAAATCATTGCCGCACAACCGATACACGACCTGGTGGAACTCTTTGTTCGCCGCCACCACCCCGAGCATGTCAGATTTTTCGACAGCGGCGGCATGCTTGTCGCATATATATTTCAGCTCTGACAACTTATTATCGGCCACTGGCAAACCAATGAGCAACGCTGCCTGACCCTCCACAAGTTCACGCATCTGGTAGAGTTGATTGACTTTGTCTGCGCTGTATTCTCGAACCGTCGCCCCTTTGTTCGTCTCCCGCACGATAAGGCCGCCTAACTCTAATTCCATGAGAGCCTGGCGCACGACATGACGGGTTGTAG
>JARFQM010000450.1 GCA_029287755.1 Desulfofustis sp.
AATACCAATGACGACCAAGAACCAGTTCGCCAGCGACAACTACGCCGGCATCTGCCCGGAAGCCTGGCAGGCACTGCAGGAAGCCGACAACGGTTACGCAACCAGTTATGGCAACGACCCCTGGACGGCCAAGGCGTGTGATGCGCTGCGAGATTTTTTCGACACCGACTGCGAGGTTTTTTTCGTCTTTAACGGGACGGCCGCCAATTCCCTGGCCCTGTCATCACTCTGCCAGTCGTACCACAGCGTCATCTGCCACGATATGGCCCACGTGGAAACCGATGAATGCGGTGCCAGTGAATTCTTTTCCAACGGCACAAAGCTGCTGACCGTCAGTGGTGACAACGGCAAGGTCGATCTGGTCGAAGTCGAGCACACGGTCAAGAAGCGCATTGACATCCACTACCCGAAACCGAAGGTCCTGTCGCTGACCCAATCCACGGAGCTCGGGACCCTGTACACTCCGGAAGAGCTGGTGGCGGTCCACGGCCTGGCCAAGCGGCTTGACCTCAAGCTGCATATGGACGGAGCGCGTTTCGCCAACGCCGTCGCTGCCCTGCACATTCACCCAAAGGAACTGACCTGGCGTGCGGGAGTTGACGTACTCACTTTCGGCGGCACCAAGTGCGGCATGCCGATGGGCGAAGCCGTGGTCTTTTTCGATCGGAAGCTCGCCGACGAATTTGATTACCGCTGTAAACAAGCCGGACAGCTGGCGTCGAAAATGCGCTATCTCTCCGCCCCCTGGCTCGGGCTGCTCAAGGACGATACACTTCTCAGGCACGCTGGGCACGCCAACGCCTGCGCCCGCAATTTGTCCGAATCTCTTGCCGAGATTCCCGGGGTCACCCTGGTCCATCCTACCGAAGCCAACGCCGTTTTTGTCGAGCTCCCGGAGAGGGTTGTCACCACCCTGCACAACAGGGGCTGGGTCTTTTACACCTTCATCGGCTCCGGGCACTGCCGATTCATGTGCTCCTGGGCAACTACCGATGAGGACATTTCCGCCCTCTCGAACGACATCCGGGAGGTCATGCAGGCTCTGTAGCAGTTCTCGCGGGCCTCATCTCGAACCTTTCATGTCAGAGACATCAACCCAACACCCATTCGAAGCCCTGACACCCAGCTTCATCATGGATGCCGTCGAAAGCTGTGACGTCCTTTGCGACTGCAGGACTTTTGCCCTGAATAGTTATGAAAACCGGGTCTACCAGGTCGGGATAGAGGACGGCGACCCGCTGATCGTCAAATTCTATCGTCCAGAACGCTGGAGCGATGACCAGATCATCGAGGAGCACCGGTTCTGTTTCGAACTCGTAGAGCACGAACTGCCGGTCGTCGCTCCAATTGTCAACGAACAGGGAGAGAGCCTCTTCCATTATCAGGGCTTTCGCTTCGCCCTGTATCCACGCCAGGGCGGCCACGCCCCGGAGTTCGACAACCTCGACAACCTCCTGATCATGGGGCGTACTCTGGGGCGTATGCATGCGATCGCCGCGACCCGTCCTTTCGCACATCGCCCCCGGCTCGACTGCACGACATTCGGCCATGAATCTGTCACCCTGATCAGCGACGCGTTCATCATCCCTGAATACAAGGCAAACTACGATGCATTGACCAGCGACCTGCTCCAGTCACTTGACGAATTGCTGGCCGTATTTGACAGCACACCGTTGATTCGCACCCACGGCGACTGTCATGCCGGCAATGTCCTGTGGCGGGGAAATGCACCGCATTTTGTCGACTTTGATGATGCCAGGACGGCCCCGGCGATTCAGGATATCTGGATGATGCTTTCGGGAGACCGCGTGCGCCAGACGGCGCAACTGGCCGAGATCGTGGAAGGCTACAACGAATTTTACGATTTCCGCCCGCAAGAATTGCAACTTGTGGAAGCATTGCGAACCTTGAGAATTCTGCATTACTGCGCCTGGCTCGCCCGACGCTGGGATGATCCGGCCTTTCCGCACCATTTCCCATGGTTCAACACGACTCGCTACTGGGGAGAACACATCCTGCAGTTACGCGAACAGATGGCAGCGCTGAACGAACTGCCGCTCGAAACGTGCTGACTGTCATGGCCCGAGACTTCTCCCCAGCCAGCTTAGCTCTTTAAAACCTCTCGTACTTCAAGCCTGCCTGATAATCTCGACAAGCAGCGCCGCGACCTTGACCATGTCGGCAACGGCCACATATTCATCGTGGGTATGGACCTTATTCATACCGGTTGCCAGGATGATCATCTCTATGCCGTGGCCATTGAAGATGTTGGCATCGCTGCCACCCCCACCGAGTCTCACCTTGAGTTCCTGACCCAGGGTTGCTGCAGCGGACCTGGCCAGTGCGACAACCGGCGCATCCTCGGCGACGGCCATGCTGGGGAAATCCGGGCGGACCTCGGCGCGGATATGAGGCCGGACCTGCCGGCCATCGATGGTGCGCGTCATTTCGTCGGCTGCCTGTTCAAAACAGGCGAGCATGTGCGCTGTCTGACTCTCGAGTTTGTCCGTATCGTGACTGCGTGCTTCGCCGATCATTGAAACATTTTGCGGCACGATATTGCGGGCGACGCCACCCTCTATTTTACCTATATTGGCAGTCGTTTGCTGATCAATCCGGCCCAGGTGCATCCGGCTGATTGCCAGGGAGGCCGTCTGTATTGCCGACAATCCGAGCTCGGGGGCCATTCCGGCATGAGCAGCGATCCCCTCGATTTCGATCTGCAAAATGTTCGCGGCCGGTGCCTTGAGGACCATCCAGCCGGTGCCTTCCGTATCCAGTGCATAGCCTCGCCTGGATTTGAGCAAACCGAAATCAAGATGTTTCGCGCCAACCAGGCCGATCTCTTCGGCGATCGTGATCACCACCTCAAGTGGCCCGTGCGGGATCTTCCGCTCGCGGATAACTTGCAGAGCCTCAATAAGTTCGGCGACCCCGGCCTTGTCATCGGCACCAAGAATTGTGTCGCCGGCACTGAAGAAAACACCGTCTCGCAGGACCGGTTCTACTTGCCCTCCCGGCTCGACTGTGTCCATGTGTACGGAGAAGAGGAGTGGTTCTGAGGACCTGCCCTGTCCTGCAAAGCTGGCGACCAGGTTGCCGACTTCGCCACCGGTTGCTTCAGCAGCATTGTCAAAAAGCACTTCGGCACCAAGATTTTCGAGGCGCCCGACCAGGTACCTGGCAATCGCATTTTCATGCAAAGGCGGGCTGTTGATTGCCGCCAGACGGGCAAATTCATCACTCAGACGCTGTCGGTTAACCATGCGGGTCTCCTTTGTTGGCATGCCTCAACTTAGTACCTTATCCAGCCCGCCCATGACAAGCAAAACCGGTAAGGGCCAATTCACAAATCAGGATAAATACGACACCAGGGTCAACAGATTTCTAGACAAATTCATCACAGGACTGATATTATGGATAAATTTTATTTTTCGGGAAGTTAACTCTACATTCCCGCAGGAAAAGACTTTTGAATTTCGATTTTCATCCGCCTAAATCATCATTGATGAGCCGCCGCAGATCAACCCCGCGCCTGCGCCTCTGGTTGTTCCTGGTCCTGGGAGTCCTGCTGGTTACTCCGCTGTTCTTCCGGCCGACGGTAACCAGTACCGAAGCCAACATGTCGGAGCCGGCAGCATTACCGCAACCACCGGTTCCGGAAATCCGCAAGGAGATCATCAAGGGGACCGTCGCCCAGGGCGATACGGCGACCGGCATCCTGGGGGACTACTTCACGGCAGGAGAGATTTACGAGCTGAGCAAGTTGTGCAAGTCGGTCTTCCCACTCTCCCGTCTTAGTGCCGGGCAAGCATACCGGCTCTGCCTGAGCGATGACGACTTTGAACGCTTCGAGTACGACATCGACCAAGATGAACAGCTGATTATTACCCGTGAGGCGGAAGACTTCTCCGTGCAGAAGGTCCCGATCCCTTATACGACCGAAACCGTTGGCGTGCGGGGCACGATTGAAACCAGCTTGTTCGAAGCGGTCACCAGCACCGGAGAAAGCGATGTTCTGGCGATGAACCTGGCTGATATTTTTGCCTGGGACATCGATTTTATCCTAGATATCCGCAAAGGCGACTCGTTCCAGGCTCTGGTGGAAAAACGTTACCGGGATGCTCAACCGGCCGGCTACGGCCGTATCCTGGCGGCGGAGTTCACCAACCAGGGTGAAACCTTCCAGGCCTTTCTCTACCAGGACGGCGACCGCCGCGCGGATTATTTCGATGCCGAAGGGCAAAGCCTGCGCAAAGCCTTCCTCAAGGCGCCACTCTCCTTTTCGCGGATCTCGTCCGGATTTACCATGCGCCGCTTTCACCCGATCACCAAAACCTGGAAATCCCACCCGGCGATCGATTATGCAGCACGGCCCGGGACACCGATCAAAACTGTCGGCGACGGTATCATTATCAAAAAGGGTTACACCCGGGGGAATGGCAATTATGTGAAGATCAGGCACAACAGCAGCTACGAGACCCTGTATTTGCACATGAAAGGTTTTGCCAGGGGGATCGCTCAGGGCAAGCGGGTTGCACAGGGGCAAACGATCGGCTATGTCGGCAGTACAGGCCTTGCCACCGGGCCTCATCTCTGTTTCCGGATGTACAAAAATGGTGCTCCGGTCAATCCGCACCGGGTCAAAGCTCCGTCAGCCAAACCGGTCTCTGCGGAGAACCTGGCTGATTTCAAACTCAAGGCTGCTGGCCTTAGCGCCTCACTGGCCGATCAACAGCCGGTCAAAAAGGCTCAGCGGCATTCAGCTGACACCACTGTTATCCAGTAGAATCCTAGGGGGCACTTCATGGCTATCAGACTCGGCGAATTACTGATCAAGAAAAATCTGCTCACCCAGGCTCAGCTAGAAGAAGCTTTGCAGGCCCAGGTCATTTTTGGCGGCACGCTCGGCACGATCCTGATTGAGATGGGCTTAATCACCGAAAACGTGCTTGCCGAAATCCTGGCGCATCTCCTTAACCTCCCCTGCCTGAAACCTAACCAGCTTGAGAATATTCCCGAGCATGTCATCAACATTATCAGCCCGGAGCTGGCAGAAAAGCACAAAGTCGTTCCCGTATCTGTCAACGGCAAGAAATTAACCCTGGCGATGGAATCGCCCCACGACCTGAAATCTATTGATGAGATCTCTTTCCGCACCGGGTACATTATACAGCCGATTCTGGCGCTTGAAGTCCGCCTCATTTTCGCCCTCGAACACTACTACGGCGTCAAGCGGACCATGCGCTATATCGCTCCGCCGCAGCATGTCCGTGACGAGCTGGACAAGGCCCCAATCTTCCATACACCCGAAGGACCGATTGCTGCGACAGAAACGGATGAGGACCTCAGTGAGCCCGGGTCCGAACAGATCTACCAGAGGCCAGACTCGACGGCGGCAAAAGCAAAACAGGAACAACCTGCCGAAGACATCGAAGAGCTCGATGATATCGATGTCATAGAAGACCTGGTTGAAGAAGAGGTCACTCTTGCAAGCACCTCCCAAGCCCTGATCAAAACATCTGACCGCAATGATGTCGCCGACGCAATTATCAAGCATCTCGGGGCCCACTATGCGAGAGCTGCGCTGTTCATGGTCGTGGCCGGGCAGGTCACCGGCTGGCGTTCGGTGAAAGCAGGCGTGCCGATCCCCGGATTTGATCAGTTCCAGCTGCCGCTCTCCGAACCCTCGGTGTTGAAAACCGCGGTAGAGAGCAACAGTTATTTTCTCGGCCCGATACAGCATAGCGGGGCGAACCTGGCCCTGACGACATTCCTCGGAAAGCCCTCACCAACCACCGCGCTGCTCATCCCGATGAGCATGCTTGGCCGGGTGGTCGGCCTGATCTATGTCGATGATCCCGATGCCGATCTCTCTCAGGCTGTTGTCGATGTCCAGCAACTCGCCAGCAAAGCATTAATGGCGTTTGAGATCCTGATTCTGCACAACAAGATCCTAAGAACCTGACCTTGAATTATCTGGTACACCTTTTTCTGGCCGGACCAGACCCGGGGCATCAACTCGGTGGACTGATGGGTGATTTTGTCAAAGGTCCGATTCCCGAAGACTACCCACGGACGATAGCGCAGGGACTGCACCTGCATCGGCGCATCGACAGCTTTTCCCACAACAACCTCCATACCCGCAGAAGCCGGAAACGGCTGGACCAGAAATACGGCCACGGGCGAGGGATTATTATCGATATTTTTTACGATCACTTCCTGGCCTCCTCATGGTCCAGCTACTCTCCTGAGCCCCTTGAAGATTTCGCAAATCGCTTCTACAAACTCCTGCAAACCAACCACCATAAACTGCCTGACGACCTCAAGGTGGTCGCTCCGCGCATGATCGAGCACAACTGGCTGGTCTCCTACCAGCATTTCGAAGTGGTCGGCAAAGCTCTGCATAGGATCTCCCAGCGTTTGAGTAAATCTCTGCCATTGGCGGACGCAACCGAAGATCTGGCCTGCCATGAAAAATGTTTGCGAAATGATTTCAGGGAGTTTATGAAAGAGGCCGTTCTGTTCGCCAGCGAAGAAGCTGCAACCAACCCGTTCTGAGTGTGGTCGGGATGCGATGCCCGATCATTTGAGCCGCTGGCTGAAAATTCTCGCTATAATCCACGGATCTTCTCAAGGGATTTGCCGAGTTCCCTGAGATGAGCACGTTCTTCGTCAGCCATCACCTCGAAGAGGCGTTTGCTGTCGGGATTATCCGAATTGCGCTGCAGGTAGAGGTAGTGGTCGTAGGCGCTGAGTTCCATGGCCATGGCAAAATCGATAATTTTTGCGGTACTGCTCTGTTCCGCCCACTTCAGGGCTTCATCAAGGTCTATCCCGCCCTCCATGATACCGCTTGTCGACAAAGGCGATGCAGGGAAACCGTCAGCGGCAAGGCAGCCGGCAAGGGCTTCCCACAACGCCTTGAGTGTCGCCTTGTGATGATCCTCCGCTTCAGCCAGTTCGGCAAAGAGCGCAGCGACATCCGGTTCGTCGAGCCTATCAGCCATTTCTAGGTAGAAACGACGCGCAGTCTCTTCCATGGCCCAGGCAATGACCGCCTGGTCCTCCGCCTTATCAGCGTTGATCAGCGGCCCATACACCTGGTGTGGCATCCCGGTTGAAAAACCATATTGCCAGGCGTGGACTCCACCCTGCAGAATATGGACATCTGAAAAACCAGATTTCACGAGGATCTGTCCGGCAGCGCGACTGAGCGCCCCCTGGTCACAGTAAACGATGGTGGTTTTGTCCTTACTCAGCTTGTCAAGCCTCGTCGGCAGCTCCTCGGCCGGAATCCAGAGGGAGCCAGGCAGACGCTCTGTTTCGTACCGCTGCAACTGGCGCACATCGATCAGCTGGTAATCCTCGGGATGATGATGGGCGCAGTAGCCACGCAGTTTATCGACCGACCACTCCTCGATCCTCTCCAAAAGACCTGCAGATTCCATAGCAACCCCGCATAACCAGACCTT
>JARFQM010000099.1 GCA_029287755.1 Desulfofustis sp.
AGGTGGCATTTTCTTATATCTAAGGGTTTCTTTGCATGATCCATATCGGACAGCAGTTAAAATGATAGAGTGTTAGGGTGATTTTTAAGGCACATACTGTCTTGGCTTCAGTAAATATGCTGTAAATTTCCGAAGGTTCAACTTTTTTATTTTCTGCAAGGTGTTGATCGAGGATGTTTCAAATGAAATATTTTTTCGTTCTTGTAATAAATATCCAGTTTCTTTTGGCGTCGACTACCTGCTTTTCAGCAGACGAGGTATTTATAACAAATTTTCCGGAAAAACTGATCACTCAAGATGTCAATTCAATCCCAAGTACTGCACTAAGAAAGATAGAGAATGTTGAAGTTGGAACATTCACCAGTATGGAAGTTATAGACCTGTCGCCAAAATACCTGCTTGATACAGATGGGTACACAAAAGCGAATGTTAGCTTGTTTGGATTTCCCAAAGCGAAAGATTTTGCGGATTGTCAAGTCGGCTTTGTCTTACTTCCTAATGAAGAAGCCATTTGGAAAGCATGGCAGGTCGACCGAGCAATGATTTTATCTAAAGAGCTCAATACCAAAGTGACTGATAAAACTAAATACTTTCAGGGCCAGATAGAGATAGTTATACATTTCCCAAGTTATATGGTTGGCTTTTTCAACACGTGCGCTACCAATGTCGAAGTCAATATGTACGCTTACCTAAAATAAACAGGTTTCAGTTAAGGAATCGGCTTCTTATTGATGAAGGTCTCTGGGACGATAAAATGATGGCCACCGGGGTCTAATCCGAGTGGCCATTTTCTTACAGGTCAGGGGCAACTTACAGCTTTTCAAAACCCGCATTAAAATTCTTCGAAGTTGCTATTTCTGGTAAACCATAGCCCCATCCGGGTGTTCTGGATAGGGGCTTAATTATAAGTATTGCTGTAACTTATTCATGAATTACCTAAGGATTTTAAGCTATAATTTTCCACATCGATCTGGAATTTCAATGAAGTCTAAAATAAAATCATTTCGAAGGTGGATACCGAATCACCCATAAAAAAAGGGGCCTTAAAAAAATCAAGACCCCGGAGGCAACCTTTTGATCGGCAGGAAATTCGGAGGCTCTTACGGTAAAATCCGGCTCTCAACGAACTTCAAGCTTTATTTATGGTTGCACTCTAAAGCATGGGTCGTGAAGGGAGTGTGGAATAAATGTGAAAAAAGCGTGAAGAGTTATTTTTTGAATGAAACAGTGAAACAGCATCCGTGCGGATGATTGTCACTCACACAAACCGCCCATTGCTCTTTCTGACAGATCCTCTGGACGAGGGACAGGCCTAGTCCGAGTCCCTGCTGGCTGCTTGATTTCCCACGATAAAACGGTTTGAAGATGGAATCCCTGTCGGTCTTGGGTATGCCCGGGCCCGTGTCGCAAATCGTAAACCCGGTGGGTTGTGCGACCAGGGTAATCTCCCCCTCGGCAGTATGGTGAATCGCGTTGCGTACCAGGTTGTTGATGACGGTGCGCAGCATGGGCACCGGAAACAGCTTGGCCTGCCCACCGTTTATCCCGGTTTCGTCCCTGACTGTAAAAGTGATCCCCTTTGCTTCTGCCTGCTTTTGCCACACGCTCAGATTCTGGTTGATGATCTTCGACAGGCTTGCGTTTTCCTGCTCGGTATCCTTGCCGCGAGCCAGGGTCAGAAACGCGTCGACCAGTTCCTGGATTTCATTGGCCGCCTTGCTGATCGTGTCAATTCGCTGCCGTGAATAGCTGTCCAGTTGATCCTTCGCTATGAGCAGGTCGCAGGAACTTTTGATCACCATAAGTGGTGTGCGCAGCTCATGACTGACATCGCTGGTAAACAGGCTTTCCCGGAGCAACGACTCCTGCAGCATGCCGATGGTCCGGTCGAAGGCCTGAGCCAGTCGGCCCACTTCATCGTTGGTGTAATCGGTTGAAAGTGGCGGAGTTTCGAGCAGGAGCTGCTCGCGATTGTGGACCTGGTGGGTTAGTCGCTGCACGGGCGCAATAATTCTCCTGACCATCATGATGCCAAGAATCAGCGAGGCGGCAATACTGAGGAAAAATCCCGCAATCACCGTCAGCTCGAGCAGGTTCTCGTGCTGTTTGACAGTGGTCTGCTCCTGCACAAGATAGAAGGGTCTCTCCTCCTCTTTCTTGATCATGACATGGAAGGCCGTCTCTTTGTCTTCGACTTCGTAAAAACCGGGCTCAAGGTCCCGCAAATAATACGGGAGGTCTTCCGTGCCGCTGTAGAACTGGGTACCAAGACCAAGATTAGGGATTTGTCCCTGCTCGTAATCGCCCAGGATGTCAGGGAACTTCCTGTTGAGTTCGGCGGTCACCAGGTCCTCCTCGACGATATCGATCGCCGCCATGATGCCGAAACTGAAGAGACCGCTCACCACAGCGGTCAGGAGCACAAAGGAAAAGATGATTCTCTGGGTCAGGGGGGATTTAAATTCCATCGTCCATGGTCTTCAGGCAGTAGCCGATGCCGTGCACCGTGTGCAGAAGGGGGGAGTTGAAAGGCTTGTCAATCGTCTGGCGCAGAGTGTGTATGTGGCTGCGCAGGCTATCACTGCCGGGCAGATGCTCACCCCATAAAAGTTCTTCGAGGGCCTCCCTCTTGACCACGTGCGGACTGGCTTTCATTAGATGTTCCAACAACTTGAGGCCAATCGGGCTGAGCTTCAGGTGAACTCCCTGGCGACTCACCTCAAGGCTGTTCATGTCATAGGCCAGGTCACCGACGGTCAGCATGTTCTGCATCCCTGCCTGGCCCCGGCGCAGGACTGCCTCGACTCTGGCGTGCAGCTCCGGCAGGGAAAACGGTTTGACGAGATAATCATCAGCTCCGGCCCGGAACCCGGTCAGCTTGTCGTCGACACTGTCCCTTGCTGTGAGCATGATGACCGGTGTGCTGATCCGCGCATCTTGGCGTAATTTCTGGCAGAGGGTGATGCCGTCCATCCCCGGCAGCATCAGGTCGAGGATGATCAGATCGAACGGCTGGGTAATCGCGAGGTGCAGCCCCCCCAGGCCATCATAGGCGCAGTCGACCAGGTACCCTTGCAATTCCAGGTAGTCAGCGATGTTCTGTAAAATTTCGGGTTGATCCTCGATGACCAGTATTCGCATTCTGAACCTGTCGTTTGAAAAATGTCTGAGCTGCTAGGCGTTTGTCCGGTCTTACACCTGAAAAACTCAACAGTCAAAACATTTAATCAACGCAAAGACGCCAAGAACTCAAAGTAACATTAAATCAATATGAGATTCTTTGCGCCTTTGCGTTTTGAGTGAGCAAAGCGAACGGCCGTTGGAATTCTTTCAAAGCCCTTATTGCGTGACTCAGTACGCGAAAGGCTCCAGGCGCACCTCGGGCAACAGGCTTTTGTCACCGGTCAGATATTCGTCGACGCAACGGGCTATCTCACGCCCCTCGCTGATCGCCCAGACCACCAGGCTCTGTCCACGACGACAGTCGCCGGCAGCGAATACACCGTCGACTGAGCTCATGCGGGTTTTTGGGTCAGTCTTGATATTGGAGCGCAAATCTGTATCGCAGCCGATCTGTTTGAGCAGCTCGGTGCGTGGCCCAAGATAGCCCATGGCCAGCAGGACAAGGTCGCATTTCCA
>JARFQM010000112.1 GCA_029287755.1 Desulfofustis sp.
CCCCGATCTATTCGAGCAGGCCGAGCTCATCAGGGGAACTGGAAACCGCGCCCCAGACCAGATTTTCTGTGATTCATCCACCCGAAGACAACTGCAGTTCATCCCCGACCGCGTTGTCGTACTTGCCAGGACAAGCGGGGCGGACAAGTGGCGGATGATCACCTTTGCCGACGGAGCTTATCAGCCGTTTATCAGAGCCATCGTGGAACAGGGCAGCGACTGGGCTGACAGCCAGGGGAAGCGGGCAAGGCTGCGCTATTTTTCAAAGCTCTTGACCAGCGAGCATCGTCTCATCCAGGAGCAGGCCTATCTCGAAGTCGGCAGAGCACCGTATGCGGCGATAAAAATACTGGCCCCCGAGATACCAGCTGATCAGATCTATGGATTTCTTAAAAATTTTCGTTTTATCGAGTGGCACAGCCTTTATATCCTCCTGCTGGGTCAAAGCCGTCATCCGGATGACCGCGCCTATATCAGAAAGCAGGTCGAATCGGCTGTGCGCTTTGGCACTACGACCAACCTGGCAGCCTGGCTTACCGCATTCATTGAAGCCCACCCGGAGACCGGCATTGCCGAAATCGAAACCTGGTACTTCAGCCGTCCTGGCCGCTCCAACGAGGAACTCGATCAGGTTATGACCAGCCTGTCCGTGCTGGGGTCACAACAGGCCGGCGCCGATCTTCCGCTGTTCCCGCTGCGCAACAGGATCGTCAAGAGTTATGCAACTCTGCTGGAGAACCACCCGATGATGGCCGGCAGGGTTGCCAAGGATCTTTCCATGTGGCAGGTTCGCGCCCATGTCGAGCGGCTCTCGGAAATACGGCAAGAGCATACTCTGGTCGAGCCCTCCGAGATCTATCTGCTGGATTACTATCTTTCCATGGCCCCCAGCTTCGCGAGATTTGATCCTGCCGGGGTGAGGTGAGCGTGTGGTTGACCAGATCAGATTCTAACCGTCATTCCGTCGACCAGTGAATAGCGGTAGATGCGCCAGCCGGGCACGATGCCGCTGATCATTCCCGCCAGAAAAATTATCCCTATCAACAGCGCTTCGTGAGCGGTGATCGCTCCTGTGGTGAGATAAAATCCGAACATGGACAGGATCATGGGCTTGGCCAGGATGAGCAAACCATACAGCATGGCAATGCCCAGGCCGATGCCCAGCAGCGTAATTCCCATCGCTTCTCCGATAATGAGGACAAAAATGTGCAGCGGCCGTGCCCCTATCGAGCGCAGGATGGCCATCTCCCGCCGTCGTTCGTTGAGGCTGGTCAGCAGGGCCGTGAGCATCCCCAGCATGCCTACCACCACTACGAATGAGGACACCGCCAGCAGGGCCTTCTCCGCCACCCCGGTGATCTCCCAGAGCTGCTGCAGGGCCACGCCGGGCAGGATGGCACTCAGGGGCTCTTGCCGATAATTGTTGACAAAGCGCTGCACCCCGAAGGTCGCCATGGGCGATTTGAGCTTGACGAGGAAGGCCGTTATCTGCGTGGGGGCCAGGTCCATCGTTCTGGTTTGTTCAGGGCTGATCGTCTGCCCCTGGGCTGGCACGCCGTTCTGCCAATCGATGTGAATGGCTTCAATGCCCTCCAGGCTGACGTGAATGGTTCTGTCCACCGGGGTAGCGGTCGGCTTGAGTACACCGGCCACCACAAACGGCTTGTCTCCATGCTCGACAAACGACACCTCACCACCACCATGGGCGATGACGACGGCATCCCCGATATCGTAGCCCAGCTGTTTCGCCACTTCGGCGCCAAGCACCGCATCGTAGAGGTCGGCAAAGGGCTTGCCCCGGTCAAACTCAAGCGGCTGTTTCCTGCCGTAGCGAAAACGGCTGAAATACTCTGCGGTTGTTCCCATCACCCGGTATCCCCGGTGCGAATCACCAAGGGAAATGGGTATGCTCCATTCGATCGCAGGCTGGGCGGCAATCTCCCGGTAGCTCTCCCATGACATGTTGTTGGAGGCGTTGCCGATACGGAAAACCGAGTAAAGCAGCAGCTGCACCGGTCCGCTGCGGGCACCGATGATCAGGTCAGTGCCCGAGATCGTCGAGGTGAAGCTGTCCTGCGCTTCGGTGCGAATACGCTCCACTCCGAGCAGCAGGGTCACGGAAAGGGCGATGGAAACCACGGTGAGCCCGGCCGTTGCTCTCCTGTTGAGCAGGCTTTTCAGTGCGAGGGTGAAGATGGCTGTCATGACGGGTGGGCCTCCGGGATCGCAAACGACATACTCGCCTTATTGAGCGATTGCAAAGCAAGAGATCGGTCGAAGAAACGGGAGAGCGATCCATCGTGGCTGACGAAAACGAGCGTCGTCCCCGCCTGTTCGCATTCCTGGAAAAGCAGTTTGATAAAGGACTCACGATGGCCGGCGTCGAGCGAGGAGGTCGGTTCGTCGGCAATCACGATATCAGGTGCGCCGATCAGCGCCCGCGCCGCAGCCACCCGCTGCTGCTGTCCGACACTGAGATCGGTGACGGGGCGCCTCAGAAGCTCCGGGTCCGCCAGGTTGAGCGCGCTCAGCAGTTGTTTCGCCTGTTCCGCCGGCCCGCCGCCCCGCGCAATTGTCTTGCGGAGTTTCCGTTTGGAGAACCGGCAGGGCAAGGTGACATTCTCGGTGACCGAAAGATAGGGGATGAGGTTGAACATCTGGAAGATGACGCCAATGTGATCTGCCCTGAAGCGGTCGCGGTCGGCACTGCCGGTGGTTGTCATCCTGCGCCCGAGGACCCTCACTTCCCCTCGCCCGGGAACGAGAACCCCGGCCAGCAGATTGAGCAGCGTCGATTTACCGCTGCCGCTGGGCCCTTCTATGAAGACCTTTTCGCCTGCCTGGATAGCCAGCTGCGCGATCTCGAGCAGGGGCGCGAATCCCGCCGACCAGCTGAAACTCAGATCGTCAATCTCGATGACCGGTTCTGTCGATCCTGCGGTGTGATTCTGCACCCCATGGTCGAGCGGTATTGCTCCCTGCATCGGTTCATTCACAGGTCCACCCGGTTGTTGCCGGCGCTTAATTTTACCCCTTTCTGGCCGCTTTTCGTGAGAATCTGCGTGTCGATCCGCTCAAAACCGGGGAACACGGTGAAAAGATTCACCTCCAGTGCCTTCAGCTTCTTCGGACGCGTACAGATAAACTGGTAGGAGGCTGCAAATGCGCTGTGATCCTCAGCCCCATGCCCTGCAGCCGCTGAATGGCGATGTTTCCCGTCAGGCGCCCCCTCATCAAGTCCATGAGCCAGCAGTGCAGAGTCAATTGTGACCGAGACCAGGGTGCACCCTGCTTCTTTGGAGAAGGCAAAAAGGCTGCCGCCGTCTTCCAGCTTTTCAGCCGCCTCGATTACAGCGCCGCGCTGCTCCGCTGTTGACGGCTGATGCTCGAATCCGATTATATTCATGGCCGGACTGTCCAGCTCAAGAAAGACGCTTTTTCCGTCAACAGCCAGATTCATCTGAGCCGTTCCATGCACATGGGCGCCGTGCTGTCTATGGCTGACATGATCGGCCGCAGAACTTTTAAAGACCGGCATAACGACAGCCAGCCCGAGTGCCAGCGCACCTGCAAGCCTCGCGTATATAATTGACCTCCTTTGAATAATCAATTGTCAGAGGCGGGTGTATAAGGGGTTACTTTCTCCGCAACAAGGGTATAGCCGGTGTCTATTCCTGATTCACCATCGACGAGGAAGAGGCTTTTCTGGACGCTTTTGACCTGCATCGAACCCCATACCCAGACCGGTGCGAACTGCTCAGTGTTCCCGTACCCTTCTTCCATGGTCACGTACACGATCTGATTAGGCGGCGGCGGCGGCGTGTGGATACAGGCACCGAACCAGGGCACGAGCAGAAATTCGGTAACCTTTTTATCGTCGAACTCAAGGGGCAGCAGGTAACCGGGCAGCTTGACTCGCTGGCCGTCCAATTCCGGCACCACCGCAGTCGCTCTTTTTGTGCGCTTCTGCTTAATCTCACTGGCGATGGAAATCAGGTAATCGACATCGACGCCGCCAGCCTCCAGCCGCGATTCCGCCTCCATCTTTTCGTTTTCCATACTCTCGGTGACGCTGGATGGATCCGACTCTTTGAGTTTCACGACCTGCACATAGGTGCCCAGATCGTAGACCTGCTCTGAGGTGAGTTTCTCGAAAGGATCCTCGAATTCAAAGGTGCCGACCAGGTCTTCCCACTGCAGCTCTATGACTTTGATGGCAGAAACTGCCGCCGTACAGCCCATTAAAACCATGATTAAAACTGACCCTATCAGCCGTCTCATTGAATTGCACCCCTTTAAAACCAAAATTATACACTCATCGAGAAAACGCTAAGATTCAACTGGGCGCCCCGATGATTTCGCTGGAAGAATCGTCAGGTCCACGCGCTGGAAGCCACAACGGTGGTGACTTGTGCACCGCCAATTTGTCCGCACCTGCCTCCTAATCACCCGAGGTAAGGGTAATGCGAGTGCACGTCAATTTCAAGATCAGGAGGTGACGACGGGCACATCCGACATCTGCCTCTTCGGTCATAATTCCCTCCATTAATTCGATGCTGCTACAATGTGTTATTATGGGCATATGCCCACACAGAGGCCATTATTCTGTTTCTCCGCACAAATGTTAAGATGCGGATGAGCGCAACTGGTGATGCACTCAATCCGGGATTAGAACCGAACCTCCAATTTCCTGTCGACAGGGCTGTTTTTAAGCACCGCATTCGACACCAGTGATTATATTTGTGATTACTGTGCTCTTGTTTCCCTACCACAAAAAAAATAATAATATAACATTATATATCAATTAGTTAAGGTGACCCTATCCGGTAAAAAAAAAGATCACCCTGATATTGACTATATGGTTATTGGTAGTTAATAACTATATAGGAATCAATTCCTATTTGGTAGCCATTTATGAATATCGACACACCTGAAGTAGAAGAGAGGATGGCTCATTTTGAGTCGGTCTGCCGACGCGAGGAGATCAAGCTGACCCACCAGCGCATCGAGGTCTTCCGCGAGATCGCCCAGACCGAGGATCATCCCGATGCGGAACAGGTTTTCCAGCGGGTCAGGAAGCGGCTGCCGACGGTATCGCTCGATACCGTTTACAGGACACTCTGGCTGCTGAATGATCTCGGACTGGTGACCACCCTGGGCTCGAGCCGAGAGCGTACCCGCTTTGACGCCAATCTGGTCAGCCATCACCACTTTGTCTGCGGCAAATGCGGCTACACCCGGGACTTTTACTCGACTGAGCTTGACAACATACAGCTGCCTGACTCGGTGGACTCCCTCGGTGAGATAAAAGCGACCCATGTTGAAGTGCGGGGCATCTGCCGGGAATGTGCCGATAAAAAAACCACACAGCAACCCTAACTACAGGAGGAAGCGCATGAGCGGTGAAAGCAAATGTCCGGTGACGGGCAGAACCAGCAAACACACTGCCGGTCGAGGTACATCCAACCGCGACTGGTGGCCGGACTCGTTGAACTTGGATGTGCTGCGCCAGCACTCATCCAAATCAGACCCGATGGGCGAGGATTTCGACTACGTCGAAGAATTTAACAGTCTCGACTATGAGGCTTTGAAAAAAGATCTGAACGACCTGATGACCGACTCCCAGGACTGGTGGCCGGCGGATTACGGCCACTACGGCGGACTCTTCATCCGCATGGCCTGGCACAGTGCCGGCACCTACCGCACCGCCGACGGCCGCGGCGGTGGAGGCACCGGTAACCAGCGCTTCGCCCCGGTCAACAGCTGGCCCGACAACGTCAATCTCGATAAGGCACGCCGGCTGCTCTGGCCGATCAAACAGAAATATGGCCGCAAAATCTCCTGGGCCGACCTGATGATCTTGGCCGGCAACGTCGCCATGGAGTCGATGGGCTTCAAGACCTTCGGCTTCGGCGGCGGTCGCGCAGACATCTGGGAACCGGAAAAAGACATTTATTGGGGCGCCGAAGAGGAGTGGCTGGCTACCAGCGACAAGCCCAAAAGCCGCTACAGCGGCGAGCGTGATCTGGAAAACCCGCTGGCCGCCGTACAGATGGGTCTTATCTACGTGAATCCGGAAGGCCCTGACGGCAATCCGGATCCCATTGCTTCGGGCAAGGACGTGCGCGAGACCTTCAAGCGCATGGCCATGAACGACGAGGAAACTGTTGCCCTCACCGCCGGCGGCCACACCTTCGGCAAATGCCATGGCGCCGGCGACCCGGCCCATGTGGGGCCCGAACCGGAAGCGGCCGGCATCGAGGAGCAGGGCCTGGGCTGGAAAAGCAGTTATGGCAGCGGATTAGGGGCTGATCAGATCGGCAGCGGACTCGAGGGCGCCTGGAACCCGACCCCGACTAGATGGGATATGGGCTATTTCGACATGCTCTTCGGCAACGAGTGGGAACTGGTCAAGAGCCCTGCCGGCGCCCAGCAGTGGACGCCGAAGAAGTCGACCGACGACAATATGGCTCCGGCTCCTGACGACGCCTCTAAAAAGGTGCCGATCATGATGACCACGGCCGACATGGCGATGCGTATGGATCCAGTCTACGAGAAAATCTCACGTCGCTTCCATGAGAATCCCGACGAGTTCGCCGATGCCTTCGCCCGGGCCTGGTTCAAGCTCACTCACCGTGACATGGGACCCAAGGCGCGCTATCTCGGACCTGAAGTACCGGAAGAAGACCTGATCTGGCAGGATCCCATCCCGGCTGTCGATCACGAGCTGATCAACGACGCCGATGTGGCTGCCCTGAAGGCCAAGATCCTTGATTCCGGGTTGTCGATTCCCGAGCTGGTGAGCACCGCCTGGGCCTCGGCTTCCACCTTTCGCGGCTCCGACATGCGCGGCGGGGCAAACGGTGCCCGGATCCGCCTGGAACCCCAGAAGGACTGGGAGGCCAACCAGCCTGCTCAGCTGGCCAAGGTTCTGAACACCCTGGAAGGGATCAAGAACGATTTTGACAAGACCGTCTCCCTGGCCGACCTGATCGTGCTGGCCGGCTGCACCGC
>JARFQM010000125.1 GCA_029287755.1 Desulfofustis sp.
ACCCTGAACTTGGCGCCGTAATCGCGAGGGGTGCGGCCGGAGTCTTTTAATAAACGCTCAAACAGCTTTTTCTTTTTCAGCCCGGTGCAGCCCTTTTTCAGGCACAGTTCAACAATGGCGTCATACTCGCGCTCATAGCCGCGAATTTCGCAGACAACAACCTGCTCCACCACATCTGAGCCCATTTCCTGCAGCTGATCATTGCGGATCACCAACCTGACCACCGTCTTGCGGTCCTTGTTCATGATCCGAAATTGGCTGGCCTCGCTCGTCACCTCGACAATGGGACAGAGCGCCCGCATGTCGATGCACGATTTCAGCCGCTCATTGAGCGTTCCGGCTTCGATGTCCCACCAGAAGAACTTGGATTTTCTGCGCCCGGAGGCGACTGCCACCTGCTGACCGTTGAAGCGTTCCAGGTGCAGAGTGGCGCCCGCGGAGAAAAAAACCTGACTCGCGCGGTGCAGCCGCCAGTCAAAGGTATCATAATAGCAACGCTGGCTGACCTCATGGTCAAACTGCTCGACGATGAACCTTTTTGACAATCCCCTGAGCAGCGAATCACCCCCTCCATCCCCGGGTAAACTGAACATCTTTGTGCGGAGCCGTTTCATATCAGGACCTGTAATCAGCGTTTATTTTTACATAATCTATGGACAGGTCGCAGGTGTAGACCTCTTCACAACCGGTTCCGTCCTGCAGGTCTATGCAGACCGTGAACTGATTGTTTTTCAGTACCTGCGTTGCTTTCTTTTCAGCTTCGCTCCCCTGGGCGACACCGTTTCTGACGATCACCACATCGCCAAAGGCGATATCGACCCGGTCCGGATTGAATCGTATGCCCGATCTGCCCATGGCGCCGAGAATACGACCCCAGTTGGCATCTTCTCCAAAAAAGGCCGTCTTGACCAGGCTGGAATTGGCCACGGTCCGGGCCATCTTCTCGGCCTCATGATCCTCCTTGGCACCACAGACGCGTATGGTGATGAGTTTGGTCGCCCCTTCACCATCCTCGACGATTTTCAGGGCCAGCTCCTTGCAGATCTCTTCCAGGCAGTCTCTAAACAGCCCATAGTCGGGGTGCTGATCATCCTCTATCCAGGGATTGTCGGCTGCGCCGTTGGCCAGCACCAGCACCATGTCATTGGTGCTGGTGTCGCCGTCGACGGTGATGCGGTTGAAGGTTGTCTCTACCGCAGCTTTGAGGGCGCTGCTGAGTTCGGGAAAACTAATCTGGGCATCGGTAAGAATAAAGGCAAGCATGGTGGCCATGTCAGGCATGATCATCCCGGATCCCTTGGCCATGCCCAGGAACTTAACCTCCCTGCCGCCGACTGCCAGTGTCCTGGCCACCGTCTTGGGTACCGTGTCGGTGGTCATAATCGCCTCGGCAACCTGAGCGAAATGGTTTTCAGAGAGATTCGCCACCAACGAACCCATGTGCTTTTCAAAGGCAGCCACATTGAGCGGCAAGCCGATCACCCCGGTGGAGGACACCAGCACCATGTCTTCCGGGATGGCAAGAGCCTCGGCTACCAGGCGGCTGGTTTGCACCGCCGCCTCCATTCCTTCTTTGCCGGTGCAGGCATTGGCGTTACCACTGTTCACCAGAAGGGCCTGACAGCGGCCCTGTTTCAACCTGTCGATGCTCAACAGCACCGGGGCAGCCTTGACCTGATTGGTGGTGAAGACGCCGGCTGCCACCGCAGGCGTGCTGCTGTAGACCAGACCCAGATCGAGTCGATCCTGGTATTTGATGCCGGCGGTAACGGCAGACAAAGAAAAACCTTTTATTATCATTGCAAAATCCAGTATAGTTTCAATATGTCCGGCTACTTGCGATTATTCAGAAGAGATGATGAGGCGACGACTCCACCACTGGTCCACACTATGCCCAGGACAAAAAAATTCACAGCTTACTATAGATAACAAGCTGATGTTTAACAACATCGAAAACAAATATTTGTCCTCAACCAGCCGATCAGCCAATCCTTCATGAGCGAAGAACAAGTACATTGGTTTTTCACCGTGTACCCGACCATATTACTGCTCGCCGACCTGACCATACGGATCGGTTTGTCGTTTCGGGTCATCATGCTCAAGCGCCCCCACGGTGTTACCTTCGCCTGGTTGATCGTCATCCTGCTCATCCCATTTTTGGGAGCGATTGTCTACCTTTTCGTTGGTGAAAACCGTATTTCAGAAAAACGTGCTGCCCGCTCGCGCCAGAGTCAGGATTACTACCAGTACTGGCTCAACTCTCTGCGAAACCGATCCCCGGTCAACTGGGACGACATGGTCGATACCTGCCTGCCGCTGCACAACCAGGCTGAGCAGCTCATCGGCATTCCCGCCCTGGCCGGCAACCAGCTTGAACTGATTGAGACCCCGGACGATATTCTTGATGCCATAGCCAACGATATCCGGCAGGCCCGCTCCACCTGCCATCTTCAGTTTTACATCTGGCAGGAGGGCGGCAAAGTCACTGAGATCGAAAATGCACTGTGTGAGGCAGCGGCCAGAGGGGTGACCTGCAGAATTCTGCTCGATTCCATCGGCAGTCAGGATTTTCTTAAAAGCGAACGGAAAAAAGCTTTGCAGGAGGCCGGAATCAAAATACGGGAGGCATTGCCTGCCGGACTCATCAAGGCGCTTTTCGCCCGCATCGATATACGCAATCACCGTAAAATTGTCGTCATTGATGGAGAAATCGCCTACACCGGCAGCCAGAATATGGTGGATCCCCGCTATTTCAAACAGGATTCCGGAGTCGGCCAGTGGGTCGACGTCATGGTTAGAATAACCGGGCCCGTAGTCGAGAGTCTGGCCGGCACCTTCACCAGTGACTGGTACCTGGAATCGGATGAGCAATATGTGCAGATCTTCGAGGGCGAGGATACCTTCGACAGCATCCGGCAGATGTTTGATGTGCACATCGTTGAGAAGACCGGTGAGACGCCAGTCCAGCTCGTCCCCTCCGGTCCCGGACTGGTACCCGAAGCGATTCACTCTCTGCTGTTGACGACGATCTATTCAGCCCGCGACGAACTGGTATTGACCACACCCTATTTCGTGCCGGACGAGCCGCTGCTGACCGCCCTCAAATCGGCTGCCCAGCGCGGCGTTAACGTCACCCTGATCGTGCCCAGAAAAAATGACTCGAAACTGGTCCATTATGCCAGCAGATCTCATTACTTGGACTTGGCCAAGTCAGGCGTCAGGATAATGCTGTTCAACGGCGGGCTGCTGCACTCGAAGACCATCACCGTTGATCGTGAGTTTGCCCTTTTTGGATCGGTCAACCTCGATATGCGCAGCTTCTGGCTCAATTTCGAAGCCACCCTGTTTATCTACGACCGCACCTTTACTGATAAGGTTCGAACCATTCTGGCCCACTATGAAGATCAATCAGAAGAGGTGCAACTCGATGAAATAGAAAGCAGGCCGGTGATCAACCGCTTCAAAGAAAATATTGCCCTGTTGATCGGGCCGCTGCTCTAGCCCATCCCCGTCAGCTCTCGTCTCCTGTCATGCGCATCCTGCTGATCTCAGACATTCATGCCAACGTTGTGGCACTTGAAGCGGTCGCCGCAAGGTTTCCTCCCCCTGCCTTCGATCTGATCATTAACGGTGGCGACACCTTGGTTTACGGCCCCTTTCCAAACCAGACCATTGACTGGCTCAGATATCATCGGGTGCTCTCCATCCTCGGCAACACCGATCGCCATATCATCGCCCTGCTCGCCGGCAAGACCTTCAAGAAACCACGCAAAGCCGAGAAAAGAATCATGTACGGCTGGACTGCAGCCGAACTCAGCGGCGACAATCGCAACTGGCTGCGTGACCAGCCGGCGGCAAGGGAAATAGCGGCGCCTGCAGCTCCGGGGAACAACACAAAACAGCCGATTCTGGCCATGCATCACGGCAGCCCGGCCGACCCGGATGAATTTCTCTTCGGCGCCACCCCCGTCTGTCGATTTCAGGAACTCTCAAGAATGGTGTCCGCCCCTCTGGTAACCATTGGCCACAGCCACCAGCAATTCAACATTCAGGCCGGCGGGGTCACCTTCATCAATCCCGGCAGCACCGGCAGGATGTTTGACGGCAAGCTGAGCGGGGGATGTGCAGTAATCACGGTTGAAAAATACGGAGTCACCATCAACCTGCACCGCGTCCCTTATTCGGCATCTGCTGTTGCCAGTGAAATCAGAAGGCAGAGGTTGCCCTCCATCTATGCTGAGATGTACCTGCGCGGCCGAAAACTCAATTAGCCTCAATTACCATTTGCCTTATCTGACTTTACTCTGTTAGATTCTTGTCAGGTTTCTTTACTCGTTTCCGAGTGCAGGCGAGCCCCCTACCCCTCGATAATGGAGCCAGACCATGGGTGACAACGGCAAAAAAGAGAAGAAGTCGAAAGGCACAAAGGAAGACATCAAACTCCAGGAACTGACTGCGCTGCGCAATATAGATGCCAAGGAGAGCAAGGAAAGAACTGCCGTCTGGATCAAAAACTGGCACCTCGCCTATGAATACGAATTGAGGCGACTGCAGGTCGAGCTGATGAAGCTCCAGCAGACCATGCAGGCCGAGGGCACCAGGTTGCTGCTGATTTTCGAGGGTCGCGACGCTGCCGGCAAGGGAGGCACCATAAAAAGGATCATCGCCCACCTCAATCCTCGCTACACCAGGGTAACGGCCCTGACCAAGCCCAACGAAACGGAACAGACCCAATGGTATTTTCAACGTTATATCAGCCATCTTCCAGCCGCCGGTGAAATAGTGTTCTTTGATCGCAGCTGGTACAACCGGGCCATGGTTGAACCGGTCATGGGATTCTGTACCGACGAGCAAAACAAACGTTTTCTCAAAGACGTTCCGCTGCTGGAGGAGCTCATCGTCAAAGACGGCATCAAACTCTTCAAATTCTATTTCTCTGTATCCAAGGAAGTTCAGAAAGAGCGCTTCGAATCGAGGCGTGAAGACCCGCTGAAACAGTACAAGCTTTCACCGGTCGACAACCTTGCCCAGAAGTACTGGGACCAATATTCATTGAGAAAATTTCAGATGCTGCAGGAAACGAACCGGACCATCGCTCCCTGGACCATCATCAGATCCGACAACAAAAAAATGGCTCGCATCAACTGTATCAGATTTTTGCTGAGTCAACTGAACTATGAGGGAAAACTGTCGGCCAAGGAACTGACGCCGGATCCCGAAATCATTGTCTCGGGCATCGACGAGTTGAAGCACATGGAAGAGCACTTGATGAGTCCGGAGAAGCTCTACGGCTAGGGGTATCGCTTAAGACCCGCTGTGCTGATCAGCTATCTCCCGTGCGCATGGCGTTGAGCTGACTCTCAAGCCCAACCACCTGGTCCACGGGCATCACAAAAGCTATGCCGGTGCCCGGCTTATGGAACTCACCAGCCGTCTGAATGGCAGCGAGCACCGGATCCACCAGGTGGCTTCCCAGCAGAAACATTACGATATCGGTCTGCGACTCGAGCGTCAGCCCGAAAAAGGACTTTGCCTCCCGGATGCCGGTGCCCCGGGCCGGAATTATCGTTGCCCCGGTCGCCCCTGCCGCTTTTCCCGCATCCACGACCCGGTCGGTATAATCAGGTTTGACACTGGTTAAGATCACCTTAAAATCCATTGTGCTTCTCCTCCTCTGTGCTGCGGTTCCGGTTTTTTGCATACCAGTCGGTGAACTGGCCATAGGCCAGAACCGAAATTATGGGAAACAGGCTGGCGAAAGCTATGAGACCGAACCCGTCCAGGGCCGGATCCCTGCCCGGGACCGTTTTGGCCAGTCCAAGCCCCAGAGCGGCGACAATGGGAACGGTCACGGTCGAAGTGGTCACCCCGCCCGAATCATAGGCCAAGGCGATAATTTTCTTTGGTGCATAAAAAGTTTGGATCACCACCACCAGATAGCCCCCCAGAATATAGAGATAGAGCGGGGTACCGCTGACGATTCGAAAGCAACCGAGGGCGATACCGATGGCCACGCCAATGGCCACGACAATGCGCAGCCCCCATTTATCGATGGTGCCGGCTGAGACCTCGTTGGCTTTGTAAGCGACGGCCATGAGCGACGGTTCGGCAATGGTGGTGGCAAAGCCGATGGCCGCGCCAAAAAAATATATCCAGCCGTATTCTTTCCAGTCGGCTGTCAGATACTCGACGCCGATGCCGACGATGAAGTCCGGATTCGAGAGCTGCCTGGCCATTGCCTCGCCAACCGGAAAGAGAGCTTTTTCCAGGCCGATAAGAAAGAGAGTGAGGCCGAGAATCACATGGACGACGCCAATCAATACACTTTTAAGCCGGGGGATGGATCTTTTCAGGACCACAGACTGAAAGAAGACGATCATCAAGACGATCGGGGCCACATCTCCCAGTGTAGCCAGAAGCA
>JARFQM010000154.1 GCA_029287755.1 Desulfofustis sp.
GGCAAACTAGATAAAGCGCTGCATAATCGCTTGAATGATCTGGTCAATATTGTCCTCCGTGGCACCATGCTCATCGCACATCTGAGCTACCGGATCCCGCAGTTCCGGTTTGTTCAGGTCGGCAAGCCTGCTTAACCGGTGGGTTCTTCTGCCGATGCAGAAAATCATCTGCTCCCTGGCGTCGAGTGCCAGAAAACGGCGCAGAGGATCGATCATTTTCTGCTGATCTGCCGGCAGGGTACCGTTGACCTCGGAGAAGAGATTCAGCACGTGGTCGCTGCGAACCTTGCTGGTGATTCCCTGCAGCGACTCGAGAAAGAGCAGCAGTTCCCTGGCGGTGGCGACTTCGCCCATCTTGCCAAACTCTCCCGCCTCGAATTGGGTGGTAAGCGGCGCTGCGACAGGCAGCGCCAGGGCACGCATACGGATGAAATCGGGGTTGATCTGATTAAGCGCATCGGCCGACTCCAGGGCATGCTCGCGGGAGAGTGCGTCTCCCCCTAGTCCGGGCATAAAGTACTCTGAGAGTTCAATTCCGGCCCGCTTCACCTTCTGGCCCGCCTTGATCTGGGTGGCCTTGTCGACGCCTTTCCTGACCATTTTCAGCACCCAGTCGGAGCCCGATTCCATACCGATATGAATGCGGTTGAGTCCGGCCTGGGCCATCTTCTCGAGATTTTCGTCGCTGATCCGGGCGATGGTGTGGGACCGGGCGTAAGAAGTGATCCGCTCCACCATGGGGAAGGAGAGCTGCAGATGGCGAAGAATGGTGATGATATCCTCGGGCTTGATGATCAGGCTGTTGCCGTCCTGCAGGAAAATCGACCTCATTCCGCCGGCCACAAAATGATAAGCAGCATGCAGTGCCACCTCGTCCTCCAGCCCTTCTTTGAGAAAGTCACCGTAGTAGCGGGTGCCCGTGCGTTTGGCCTCGACTATTGCGTCGACATAGGACTTGACCGTGTCGATGTCGTTAAGCACATGCTCGACCGGACGCAGGCTGAAGTTGACATCCTTGTAGACCGGGCAGAAGGTGCAGCGGTTCCACGGGCAATTACGGGTGATCCTGATAAGCAGGCTTTCGGACTCGCTGGGCGGGCGGATGGGGCCCTGCTCAAAGCCGTTGTAGGGGCGCGTCTTTTTCATTTGAGATGGTCCTGTACCGGCCGCTTTGCTGGGGGAGCCTCTCATCGGCAGCCCTGCGGCCGGTTGCTCTGGTCTTATCGATTGTGTTTCCCCCATTGACTATTGCAATTGAAGACCAAATGACAAGGTCTGCGCGCCAGTTAATTGATATCGAGGGGTGAAGTGCAGCGGCGTTTAGGAAGGGGATCAAAGAAAGTCATGGAGGAGTTGATTGAACCTGTCCCTGGCCTCGATGTGCACCAGGTGGCCGCACTCGTCAACCGTGGTCAGCTGCGCCTGAGGGAATAGATTTTCGATCAACGGCAGGTCTTCATCTTTTATATAGGCAGAAGTGGAGCCTCTGATGAAAAGGGTGTCGATCCGGGAGGCGGGACCGGACACCGCTGCGGAGATCTCGTGCTGGGCAGCAAGGATAGCGGCGAGATTCGGTCGCCAGCGGTAGCTGCCGCCATTATCGCTGACCAGATTGCTTAACAGAAACTGCCGATAGATCTGCGAGGGGATCTCCTTCTCCAGGGCTTCATCTGCTTCCTTTCTCGATTTTAACCCTGAGGCATCGACGGCCAGCATGGCATTGAGGTATCTCGTCCAGCTCGGATCTGTATACTCGCCGGGTGCGATATCGACCACCACCAGCTTGTCAACCCGGTCAGGGAAACTGAGTGCATACTGCATGGCGCATTTGCCGCCCATCGAATGGCCGACCAGTGATGCCGTTTCCAAGCCATTGTCGTCCATGAAACCGCCGATATCGGCGGCCATGATCCGGTAGTTCATCGAATTATGGTGAAATGATTCGCCGTGGTTCCGGAGGTCAACGGCCAGGGCATGGTGGCGGTCGGCCAAAAACCGGGCGGCGCCGGCCATGTTAATTTTCGACCCCAGCAGACCGTGGACCAGGATCACCGGGGAGCCCGAACCATATTCGATAAACGAGAGCATGGATGAATCAGTGAGCTGCGGGGCCTGAGACGAAAGCAGTTAGGCCCGGCCCGCGCTGCCGAGCAGATCCATCCATTTTGCTATGACCCCGGAGACGGCCTCGAGAACGGCCCTGTCGACTTTGCCAGGATCATATCCACCTCGGTTGGCCGCTATATAGCCGTAGGTGGTCTCCAGAAGGCAATGTTTCAACTCGGTGGAAACGTTGAACTTGGAGCCGCCCAGGGAGACCAGTTTCCTCACCGTATCATCGGAGAGGCCGGTTCCCCCATGGATCACCAGCGGTGTGTGCGGTCCGTTGCCGTTGATTTTCTGGGCAATTGTCGCCAGCCTATCGAAATCGAGTTTCGGTGTTGTGGTCTTGTAGACCCCATGGGCGGTGCCGATGGCAGGTGCCAGCAAGTCGATCCCGGTCTGCTCGACAAATTCCACAGCCAGGTCGGGATCGCACAGCTGGGCTTCGTCCTCGGCCACCACCACCTGGTCCTCGACGCCTGAAACGGTACCGAGCTCGCCTTCCACCGAGATATTTCGGGCATGGCAATAGTCGACCACCATTTTAGTCTGGCGGATGTTTTCAGCAAACTCATGGTGGGAAGCATCGATCATCACGTTGGTGTAGCCGGCGTCGGCGCATGCTTTGCAATAATCAACTTCGTTGCAGTGATCCACATGAAGGCAGACCGGCACCGGCGCCTCGCGGGCCATGGTTTTGAAAACGGCGGCGAACACGTCGGGACCGCGAAATTTTGACGGTGTTACCGAGGTCTGGATGATAACCGGCGACTGTTTATGTATTGCCGTCTCCACCACCGCTTTCATCTGAATGAAGTTGGTGACGTTAAAGGCACCGACCGCGTATTTTTCAGCAGTAGCCGTGAGCAGCATTTCCTTGGCATTTACTATCGGCATGATTCCTCCCTTCTTCGTTTTCCCAGGTTTTCGGCAGCCGGGGCTGCCTGGATGAGTGCTGAGCTAGGAGCGGAGCTATAGTAGCATATATTCGTAATTCAAGGTACCCCCGCGTCTCAAATCGTGCATCGCACACGAGCCGCTGCAAGCCAGTACATCGATGACCCTGCTGCGCTTGGTGAGAAGCCGAAGAAGAGCAGACTGGACTTGTTATTGCCTGGGCCGGGCCATGTTTCTATAATTCTAGAAATGTCGTTGACGAGTTTCGTGATCCGCGGTAAGGTAGCTGCAATGACGCTGACATTCCACCATGGAGGGCTTCGATGGATTTAGAACATGCCGCCGGGCGCTGCGCCGAATTGGGTAACATTACCCGGCTGTCGATATTCAGATTATTGGTCAGAGCCGGCAAAGACGGCTTGCCGGTGGGCAAAATTCAGAGCAGCCTGGGAATTCCCGGATCGACCCTGACCCACCACCTTCAGCGCCTTGTCAGGGTCGGCCTGGTCAAACAGCGAAGACAGAGCAGGGTACTGCACTGCGAGCCGCAGATGTCGGCCATTCGCGAACTTGCCGAATACCTGCTGTCTGAGTGTTGTACGCTGCAGAGCCTGCCGCTTGCGGAGGATGCACGCTGATGCTTGCAAATACAGGTAACCCGGAGGATAATTGCTGATATGCAACAGATGCTGCCCCAACTGGGGGAAACCCTCGTCTTTTTTATGACCACTATGGCGGAGCTGGCCATCCTTTTTGTCGGGATAAGCTTTCTGGTCGGCGTCATCAACGAATTTCTACCCCAGGATAAAGTAAAGCGCTGGTTGTCGGGCCGTCACGGCAGGGGCTATCTGATCGGCTCGATTCTCGGCGGCTTGACTCCGTTCTGCAGCTGTTCGACCATTCCGGTCACCATCGGTCTGTTGCGGGCCGGAGCAGGCTTTGGGCCGACCATGGCATTTTTGTTTACCTCGCCTCTGGTCAATCCGGTCATTATCCCCTTGTTTATCACCCTGCTTGGCCTGAAGGTTACACTCATCTATGCGTTTGTGGCCATCGGCATGACCGTCATCATAAGCTTTCTGCTGGAAAAAGCCGGTTTTTCCAGGTTCCTGATCCAGGATGTCCTGCATCAGGGGGGAGCCGCCCCTGCTGCCGCCGGCATGCCATTGACCCAGCCTGTTCCTGGAGCCGCAGCTGATTCAGGTACGCAGTTCATGGTCCAGCTGCAGCCGGCCGCACCGTGCTGCGAAGGTGCAGGATCAGGTCCGGAACAGGCGCCTGCCTTCACCATCCCCGTCTACCAGGAACAGCCGGGAAGGTGGCGGCGCATCTTCAACGAGGCGGTGCGTCAATTCAGGTCCCTGCTGCCCTTTGTCATACTCGGGGTGGCCATAGGTTCTGTCATTCATGGATTTCTGCCGGCTGAGCTGGTGGTCCGTCTGGCCGGGGCGGATAACCCGCTGGCAGTGCCCGTCGCGGCGGTGGTGGGCATTCCCCTTTATCTGCGGGTCAGCACCATGGTCCCGATTGCCGCCAGCCTGGTGGCCAAAGGTATGAGTCTCGGGGCGGTAATCGCCTTGATCATTGGCGGTGCCGGCGCCAGCCTGCCCGAACTGGCCATGCTCAAAGGCATGTTCAGGATGCCGCTGCTGATCGGCTTCATCTGCTCGGTGATGGTCATGGCGGTGTCTGCCGGCTTTCTGGTAAATCTCCTGCTGGTGTAAGGACTCGGGGGCGCTTGATAATTTTTGATTCGGAAATAGTTTTAATGGCTGCACGAAATTCACCTGGTGACAATGGAGTTGTCCAATGACCTATGAAATCGCCTTGATCCCCGGGGACGGGATAGGCCTGGAAGTAATACCTGAAGGCGTGAGGGTCCTCGAGGCTCTGGCCACACAGTTCGGTTTTCAGGTTGAGTGCACCGAATTCCCCTATTCCTGCTCCTACTACCTCGAGCATGGCGAGATGATGCCCGAAGACGGCATCGAGCAGCTCACCCCGTTTGACGCCATCCTGCTTGGTGCGGTGGGCGACCCGGCGGTGGCCGACCATGTTTCACTCTGGGGATTGTTGCTGCCCATCAGGCGCCGCTTTGATCAGTATGTGAACCTCCGGCCGGTGAGACTGTTGCAGGGGATAACTTCCCCTCTTTCGGGCCGGGGCCCTGAAGATATTGATTTTCTCGTGGTCCGTGAAAATACCGAGGGTGAATATTCAAATACCGGGGGACGCATGTTCGAGCACAGCGAGCGCGAGTGCGTGGTCCAGGAGACTATTTTCACCCGCACCGGGGTGGACCGGATAATCAGATATGCCTGTGAACTGGCGCTGCAGCGGCCGGCTAAACATCTTACCTCGGCCACCAAGTCCAACGGCATAAGCTATACCATGCCCTATTGGGACGAGCGTTTTGCAGCAGTTGGCGCGGACTATCCGGAGCTGCGGCGCGACCAGTACCACATCGATATTCTCTGCGCCCATTTCGTCCAGCATCCGGACTGGTTCGACGTGGTGGTCGGCTCCAATCTGTTCGGCGATATTCTCAGCGATCTGGGTCCGGCGGTGGCCGGGGGAATCGGCATTGCCCCGTCAGCCAATCTCAACGTCGACAAGACCTTCCCTTCCATGTTCGAACCGGTGCATGGCTCGGCTCCGGACATTGCCGGGCAGGGGCTGGCGAATCCCATCGCCACCCTGTGGTCGGTGCAGATGATGCTTGATTTCCTGGGCGAGAAGAAAGCGGGAAAAGCTCTCATGGAGGCGGTGGAGCGGGTCACCGAGCAGAAAATATTCACTGCCGATCTGGGCGGGAGTGAAACCACCGTGTCGTTCACCGATCGGGTGCTTGACAATCTCGGTTAGAGATAAAGACGGCCCAGCCTGCAGGGGGCCGGGCCGCCATCAATAACGAGCAAACTGTCAACCTTCCAGGACCTGGCGCAGCTCTTCTTCCTTGTCTTTGGTCAGTGAGGTCTGAATCACCGTGCCCTTGAACTTTTTCAATCCTTCGAGCACCTTGTCCGGGGTTGCTTTGCGGACCAGCACGAAAAGGGCGGAGGTGCCGGGCGTGAAAGTTTGCCCCAGTTCTTTCATGAACTTATCGTTGACGCCGATGTCGGCCATCTTGCCGCTCAAGGCCCCGGCCCCGGCCCCAACCGCGGCCCCGGCCAGCGGGTTGAGGAACAGGAAGCCGATGAGCATGCCCCAGAAGCTGCCGCCGACGGCGCCGCTGGCGGTCAGGTTGACCGCCTGATGCAGCTTGACTTTGTCATTCTCATCCTTGGTGACCACGACCACATCTTCCATCTCGATCAGGTACTCTTTCTGCATTTTGGCAAGCTCTGCCCGCATCTCGAATGCGGTGGTTTCATCATCAAAACCGATAACCACTAAGTTACTCATAACGGACTCCTCTCTGGTCAGATTATTGATCTTCTCCGGGTGGAGACCTACATGATAGATACGAATTAGAATAAGTACAGGACAGTGCGCCCGTTTTCCCTTGTACTGCTGTCCTGGTCCAGCGAAACAGCAGCTAGCACCAATAGTTCACCTGTGAATCAGGAACCTGTATAACGGGGGACCACATACGGGCCCTCTGGAATAACTGCTATTTCAGGGTCGCCTTGATCTTTCACGCTGCCCAGAATAGCCTGCTCGAGGTCGCTGACGTGGTCGACGAAGATATGGGTCAGATCGGCTTTACCGAGCCGTTCGGTGTACAGTTTGATAGTGCCCCGGCGCAGAGGCTTGAGCAGCATTTCCGTCTGCCATTCGTCAATCAGTGCTTCGCTGCGGCCGTCCAGGATATGCATGAATTCCTTCTGCCCATGGGTGCAGAGCATCTGCTGGGCGGCGGCAAACTCGGGGCTGCCCATGCCTTCGGAACACTCGCTGGCGATGATGATGGTACCTCCGGTTTCGAGAATATCCATCGGTCCAACCATGCCCTTGACCGTCTGATAATAGGTCTTGTCCAGCGGGTAGCCGCCGGCCGAGGTAACGATTGTTCTGAAGCGCCGGTCGATATCGACTTCGGCATATTTTCTCATGAAGGAGACCGCCGCCAGGTGACTTTCCTCGATGGCGCCGAAGGTTACCTTACCCAGTCGCCGCTTGTCGTCTATGGCCACATTGAGCGCATAGACAGGGCCGATCTTCCTGATTATTTCAAGCTGCGCCTCGTGCAGCGGGTTGCCCTCCAGCACGCAGCTGACGGCCCTGGGGTGCTCGAGAATATGGGCGGTGTGAAATTTCAGGATAGTGTCCTGGTAGGCCACCCCGGGGGCAACCACTTTTCTGCCGCCCGAGTAGCCGGCCATGAAATGGGGTTCAACCAGCCCGGTGACGATTTTCAGGTCGGCCTCGTAAAAACGGCGGTCGATGCCGATGGGGATGCCCTGGGAGGTCATCCCCAGATCGACGTGGGCCTCGCGGTCCCTGGCGAAATGGTTTTCGATCCTGAACGAATCGAACACCTGGTCGTTGCCGACCAGCTCCCTGAGTTCCTCACCCTCGTTGGGGCGGTGCAGGCCGGTGGCCACCAGAATGAGGATATCCTCCTTTTCTATTCCCTGGGCCAGCAGCGTGTCAAGCAGCGGCGGCAGCAGCAGGCCGTTGGGCACCGGCCGGGTGATATCGCAGATGAGGATGCAGGCTGACTTCCTGCCCTTAGCCAACTGGGGCAGGGAAGGGCTGCCGATGGGCTCGAGCAGGGCCCGTCCGATGGCGCTGTCGTCATCTTCCAGCAGGGGCATCGGGTATTTGTTTATTTCGTGGATCTTTATGTCTTCGGGCAGATCAAGCTGCCGCTCACCTCTGCCGAACAGCAATGAAGTTTTCATCGTAATGGTACCTGGAATTCACCCGAAAACGAATCTTTCCCCTTACCTCTTCGCGCGCCTCGCTTTAAGGAAAAAACTCTTGTTCTGGCGTGAACACCCCTGAGAAGATCGATTCTGTTTAAGGAAACTGGTCATACCGGTTTCCCACCTTCCTTATTTTTATTGACTTAAGGCCAAATGCGCAATAACCATTTGATATTCTGGTTTGTTAACTTACCTGTAATGAATATCTCTGTTTATTGATCGGACCATCGTTAAAGATAATCCCCTAACCCAGAAGGAATGTTATCATGCCTAAATTCAGTGCAAATCTTACCATGTTGTTCACCGAGGTCGACTTTCTCGACCGTTTCGCCAAGGCGGCCACCAATGATTTTAGCGCGGTCGAGTATATGTTTCCTTACGACTGGCCCGCCCAGCAGCTGAAAGAGAAGCTGCAGCAGCATAATCTCGAGCAGGTCCTGTTCAACCTGCCGGTTGACGGCTGGGCGGCGGGAGAACGCGGCATCGCCTGCATCCCCGGCCGTGAAGAGGAGTTCCAGGAAAATGTCGGCCGCGCTCTCGACTATGCCAAGGTGCTGGACTGTCGACGGCTCAACTGCCTGGCGGGCCTTACACCGGATGGTGTCGAGCGGGAGCAGGTCCAGACAACCCTGGTGGAGAATCTTCGCTTTGCCGCCGACGAATTCGCCAAAGAAAACATTACCCTGCTGGTCGAAGCGCTGAACAGCCGCGATATGCCCGGGTTCCACCTGGTCGGATCGAAAGAGTCTGTTGATCTCATCAAAGAAGTCGATCGTCCCAACCTCAGGTTTCAATACGATATCTATCATATGCAGCGTATGGAAGGTGAGTTGATAAACACAATCACCGGACTTGGCGAGATAATTGGCCATATACAGCTGGCAGATACCCCGGGCCGCCATGAACCCGGTACCGGCGAGATCAATTACGATAACCTATTCAAGGCTATCGATGCCTCGGGCTATGCAGGCTGGATCGGCTGTGAGTATATCCCCGCGGCGGACACCGAGGAGGGTCTCGGCTGGCTTTCCAAATATCGGTAACGGTACCGCCGGAAAAATCATTCAACGCAAAGGAGACAGATATGAAAGTTGGATTCATAGGACTTGGCATCATGGGTAAGCCGATGAGCAAAAATCTGCTCAAGGCAGGCTATGACCTGGTGGTCATGGATGTTAATCAAGAGGCGGTGGCGGAAGTCTCGGCCGCGGGCGCGGCAACCGCAGACTCCCCGAAAGCGGTGGCAGAGCAGACAGAAATCATAATTACCATGCTGCCCAATTCGCCCCACGTGAAGGAAGTGGTCCTGGGAAAAAACGGTGTCATTGAGGGGGCCAAGTCGGGAACGGTGGTGATCGACATGAGCTCGATCGCCCCGCTGGCCAGCAAGGAAATTTATGGTGAATTGGAAAAAATCGGGGTTGAGCTGCTCGATGCCCCGGTCAGCGGCGGAGAGCCCAAGGCCATCGACGGCACCATTTCGGTGATGGTCGGCGGCAAGAAAGAGGTGTTCGACAAGTGCTACGATCTGATGATGACCATGGCAGGCTCCGTAGTCTACACCGGCAGTATAGGCGCCGGCAACACCACCAAACTGGCCAACCAGATTATCGTGGCGCTCAACATCGCCGCCATGTCCGAGGCCCTTGTTCTGGCCACCAAGGCGGGGGTGGAGCCTGAACTCGTCTACCAGGCAATCAGGGGCGGGCTGGCCGGCAGCACGGTGCTCGACGCCAAGGCGCCGCTGGTCATGGACCGCAAGTTCGATCCGGGGTTCCGCATCGAACTGCATATCAAGGATCTGGCCAACGTGCTGGAAACCGCCCACGAGATCGGCGTGCCGTTGCCGCTTACCGCCGGGGTCATGGAGATCATGCAGGCCCTCAAGGTCGACGGCAAGCAGGGCAACGATCATGGCGGTCTGATCCAGTATTACGAGAAAGCTGCCCAGGTGGAAGTGAAGAGATAAGCCTCTGCCACAAGCGAGCCTGCAGCCCCCTGCGGAACAGAGTTCCGGTAGGGGGCTTGTTATTCGTCATCTGCTCGGGAACACAATACCTATTGCGTCCCCTTATCTACCAGGAGGATGTGTGAAAAACATAGGCAAGATTGCCTGGCAGCTGAGCCTGTTGCTGATGCTTCTCTTACCGGCATCCGTTTCGGCCCGCAGCGACTTTCAGCAGTGGCTCGATGACTTCCGCCCGGTTGCCGGTCAGCAGGGGGTTCGAAATTCCACCTGGGATAAGGCTTTCGAGGGGATAGCGGAGGTCGATGCCAAGGTGCTGGAAAAAGCCAACTACCAGCCGGAATTCACCACCAAGATCTGGGATTACCTGGACGGTCGGGTCAACCCCATTTCTATCTCCAGGGGGCAGCTGATGGACCGGGTCCATGACCAGACCCTGGCGGCTGTGGCCCAAAAGTTCGGGATAAAGCGCAGTATCCTGCTGGCCATCTGGTCCATGGAATCGAATTACGGTGCGGTTCTGGAGCAGCCGGATCGTCTCCACTACGTCCCCCAGGCGCTGGCCACCCTGGCTTTCGCTGACCCGAAGCGAAAGAAGTTCGGCCGCACCCAGCTTGTCGCCGCACTAAAAATTCTGCAGGCGGGCGATGTGGGCGTGGACCAGTTCAGCGGTTCCTGGGCCGGTGCCATGGGGCACACCCAGTTCATTCCCACCAGCTACCTGGCCTATGGGGTGGATATGGACGGCAACGGCAGACGCGACATCTGGAATTCGATCCCGGACGCCCTGGCAACCGCCGCCAATCTGCTGCACAAAAACGGCTGGCGCAGCGGTAAATCGTGGGGCTATGAAGTCACCCTGCCGGCGGGCAGCGCGGCCCTGGAAGGGCAGACCAAGCTCCTTTCCGAGTGGCAGCAGCTCGGTTTCAGCCGACCGGGAGGCAGAGGCTTCCCCCGTCCTGGCGAGAAAGCGGTGCTGAAACTTCTGGCCGGGAAGGAAGGGCCGGGCTTTTTGATGATGAGAAATTTTTTCGTTCTGAAGCGCTACAACAACGCCGATGCCTATGCCCTCGGGGTGGGTCTGCTGGCCGACCGATTGGCCGGCTTCCCCGGAATGGCGCAGCAGTGGCCGCGCCCGCCGGGATCTTTGAACGCCGAGGAGAAGATAGAACTTCAGCAATTGCTGCAGAAACGAGGATATTACCGGGGCGAGATTGACGGCAATCCCGGTAAGGGCACCCGGGCTGCGATAGCTCAGTTTCAGCAGCAAGAGGGCATGGCGCCCGATGGCGCCCCGAGCAAATCGGTCCTGCTTAAACTGCGGCAATAGCTCGGTATAATGGTCACTCCTGTTGAATCGGCTCCCCCCATAAGGACTGGCGAAGATTGAATTCAGCCCCTGGCAGTGATGCACCAAGCGTCTAGAGGATGATCAGCATGGTCAGAAAATGGAAAAAACTGCCGGCGATGACGAACAGGTGCCAGATCCCGTGGGAGTGGGGGATCTTGTCCTTGGAGACATAAAAGTAGATACCGATGGTATAGAAAACCCCGCCGATGACGAGAAATATGAGTCCCAGGCCTGGGAGTGAGATCCACAGGGGACGAATGGCAACCAGCACCAGCCAGCCCATGGTCGCATAGATTCCTATGGTGATGGGTTTTTTATACCTGGTGAGCAGAAACTCCAGAATGATCCCCAGAAGTGCCAGCCCCCAGATTACCCCAAAGAGCGACCAGCCCCAGCCGCCGCGCAGGGTGACCAGGGTCAGCGGGGTGTAGGTCCCGGCAATCAGCAGATAAATCGAGAGATGGTCGAGTTTTTGAAAAACCGCTTTGGTGCGACCCTGACAGGAGTGATAAAAGGTCGAGTTGAGGTAGACCAGCAACAGGGTTGTCCCGTAGATGCTGAAACTGACTATTTTCCAGGGGTCACCCTGCAGGGACGACATGACGACCAGCAGCACCAATCCCGTCAAGGCAAAGATCGCCCCGACCAGGTGGCTTATGCTGTTGAACCTCTCGCCTCGATGCATGGTAAAGGCCTGCTTTCCACTGTTGGAATGGGTGATTGAGTCAGCTGCTACAAGTAAATTAACTTCTTTTCTTAGAAAGCATCAATGAGAATGTGTGCTGCACTCTTCCGGCCTGTGTCAGGCGACTACATTGTGGCGGTGTGTGAAGTGGAACAAAATCTCAGATTATCCCTTGACAACCACAATGTGGTATAAGATAATGTGTTCTAGATCGTCAGTTAGGCCCGACTCCACGGTCTCTTTCAGATATTAGAAAGGCGGTGCTTTCCCTGAGCCTGTAAGGTCAGGCACTTCATCTTTTCTTAACTGATGCGGGTTGAGCTGCTGTCGATATTTATAGATCTCGTATTACCAAAATTTTCAGCCAACTATCTTCAGGTTGACTGACATACCTTTTTCGGAGGTAAGTCATGGAGCACAGAGCATCTCACGAAGTATTCGATCCCGGCGACTATGACCCAGCATTCAAATTTGAACTTGATCTGGGCCTCAACGATTATCTGCTTCTTTCGCTTTACCTGATCTTCATTGCCCCATTCGAACTGCTCGGCTGGCTAATCAAACGCAGCTATCGAGCGGTTAGCGGGGCCCTTGAATCCCTTCGCTCCCAGGCCGAGGCCGGACAGCAGCGGGGCCTGCTGTCGGTGCTCTCAAAATTGTTCTAACTTGGTGAGTCTTAGCCGGGAGCCCTGCTGCAGGAAGCCGTTCCACGTTGAGAACCACCTGGCGGGAGCCTCTTTCTTCGCGTGGTTCAGTGGCAAATAACAAGGCTCTGAGGTCGGTCTGAACCAGGCCTCCACTCTCGCACCATGAGCCCGTAGTCCGCCTTGCTGGTCGGTTCAGAAACCCGGTCGAGGGACTGGGTACCCGAACCGCTCTTTAGAGGAAATCTTACGCGGCGAGAAGGTCTCCAGGCAGGTGGCTCGCTTCAGCCTGTCTGCCTGCTGGAGTATTCTCTCGACCAGGGCGCCGCCCCGGACTTCTGATCGTCTGCAATCACCAGTGCTCCTTAGCACTCAGCCTCGACCATCGACTAATCCATATAGCGGATCATCGTCTCCCGGGCGGAGCCATGGGTGACCGATTGCTCCATGGTGATGTAGAACGCATCCTCAGTCAGTGCTTCGTATAAGGCTTTGGCTGCGACGCGTTAGCTGATTGAATATTTCATTTCAATTGTCTTTATGCGGTTGCTCAGAAAAAATACTTAACAGCAGTAGGAGCCTGTTACCAGGATAGGACACAAGCATCTCTAGTGCAAGTTGGTCCATCGGGGCTGGGATTTAAAAAAGGTATAGCTGTAAAAAAAGTGTACAGGCGCGTGTTTATCTTGCCCACCAAGTTGTCATTCCGGATGGGCTGTTCTCAGCAGGAATTTGATCCCCATTTCCTATCAATAAAAATAAGCATTATTTTCGTATTTATTTAGGACATCTTGGTACGTATGGTGCGGGGCAGAAGAATTCGGGCACGGTTTTCGCAACAGCTCGAGTGAGGATTCAGGGTGAGGCGCACTGCCGGTGATCTCGGTTCCCACCTGCCTCGCCCAATATGCAGGAAGAAAATACCTGGCGATGATGGTTGACACCACCATCGCCAGGGGAATCAAATCAGCAGATGGGGGGAGTCATGCAAAAAGAAAAGAACACCGTACCAGACAGCTTGAAGCAAAAAGTTGAGCTTATCGAAGACCACTGCAAACAGGTACGCTCTGAGACGATCGCCAAAGGGGTCAGCGCTCTGGCCTCGGCACTTTCGCCGAGGGACCAGGAGATTAAACTCGCGCCGCTGGAAAATAAAGGAGTTGTGCGTCCCGCGTGAGATGATCATTCCTTCCATAATCCCTGGAGCCGTGTCCTTGTTCCCGCCTCGATCCTGACAGGCCCAGGTACGGAGCCCGGCCGGGTACCTCCCCGGGCTCTGTACACCTCCTTTACAAATTAGTTTTCCACCACCCTCCAGTCGTCCACAGCAAATCATCTTTCTCAGAGAAGTTTATCAATCGATATAAGCAGTTCGGGTGTGTTCCGAGGGGTGAGATTATCGCCTGTCTCAATCTGGCATGATTTTCGCGACAGAACCATCACAAGGGGGAACGTTTCTGATTCTCGGAAACCGAAAGACCGGGCTTATACTTCGGGTATTCAGCCTGGCCAATCGTGCTCGTTCCACCGCAACGGAAAAAGGAGGAAACGTCATGTGGGGAATCACAAAGATGCTCCTGTCCTTCTGGTCGATACCTGTGGTACTCTATCTCATAATGCCTGTATTGATTATCAGCGTACTTCTGATCAT
>JARFQM010000224.1 GCA_029287755.1 Desulfofustis sp.
CCATGTTGTCAATAAGATGTACCGCTTTATGGGTGGCCATTTTAGCCATGTCTTCATAATTAGGTTTTTCATCTCTGACGAGAATCATTCTGGAAATCCCCATATTGAAACACATACGGGCTGCCGCCCCGATATTCTCAGCGTATTTGGGGCGCTTCAGGACAACAGCCAGATTGGCGAGCATGGTGGTGGAATCGATCATGGTCATCGGTCAAAATGAAAAAGGGGTTGCCAGATTCACTGACAACCCCTTGGGTGATTGAAGGTAAAGCTATTTCAGCGACAGTGAGTCAGTTTTTCTGGCTCGTGTCCTCCAGCGAAATTCGGCTTATTTTCTCATATTCTTCCGCCTGCTTGTCCGGCGTTGAAGGCATCAACCGCTTAAGTAAAGGAACCACACCTTTCTCTGATTTCTCAAACAGCCCCTCTGCTTCTTTGAGGGTAATCTGCCAGGCGGGGGCAAATCCCGGTGCCTTTTCAAACATGATATCCAGCGCCGTCTGGTAGATGAAGTATTGACGTATCTCTTTGCGGCCGGGCTTCTGGTTGAGCGACTGCACGGTAATCCTCAGATTGTCGCGTTCCTGCTTGAGCTTCTCCAACTCGGTTTTACGACGTTCGTTCTCACTGGAGTCGATCTCCAGCTTGGTGTGCAGATGTGAGCGCAGACGGTTGACCTCCTTGCTCAGTTCGTTGCGCCTGAGGAAGCCGCGGATATATATGATCACGCAGAATAAAAGGCCAAGTGCGAGTCCTTTGGCAAAAGGGTTTGAAATTACTGCCATAAACCAACTGGTGGTTTGTTCCATTATTCTTCCTCCCGGTAGCTGGGTGATGTACGAAGTAGAGACGGGTCAGCACGGACAATAACTGGACTAAATATGCCAAAATTTGGGTCCAAGTCAAGAACCAAAAAGCAGGGCGTGCACTTTGCATTATTTATTTCCGCGACCAGCCGGCGGCTTTTAATTCCAAGATGATGAGAGGACGCCGGGTTGGGGTGCTTGACTGAGGTTATTTTATGAGAACCCGGCGTGGTTTCGAAATTCGCCTCAGCGGTTGAGAGTGAAGAAAATTTTCTGGTTGATGACATCCACCTCAATGAGTTCGACCTCTATGTTATCGCCGACCTGCAGGACCTTGCCGGTGATGTCGCCCACCAGTCGGTGTCGCTTCCAGTCGTGCAGGTAGTAGTCATCAGTCAGGCTGCTCAAGAGAACGGCGCCACTGATGAATTGCTCGAGCAGATCGACAAAGAACATGGTGTCGGAGATGGACGAGATAATTGCCTTGAACCGCTCTCCGAGGCGCGGTTCCATGAATCTGCATTTGAGCCGCTCTGCCATTTCTCTTTCGGCAGAAATAGCGTTGCGCTCCCTTTCGGACAGGTGCAGTCCAGCCTCTTTGAGAGAGCGACAGGGAGCAGGAGTCTGCCGTTTTGCGCGCTTTAGTTCCGGCTTTAGAATTGCGGCCAGAAGCCGGTGTACGATCAGATCCGGATAGCGTCGTATCGGTGAGGTGAAATGGGTGTAGTGAGGGGTACCCAGACCGAAGTGGCCCGCATTGTCAGTGCTGTAACGCGCCTGCTGCAGGGTTCTGAGAAGCAGGCTGTTAAGGATGAATTCCTTGGGGGTATCCCGCACCTGTGACACCAGATCATTGTACCATTGAGGGGTTGGTTCACTTCCAGTTGGCGTAAGCCCGAATGCTTGGGCGATGGAAGTAAATTCCCTGACTTTTTCGGAGTCCGGCTGCTCGTGGATGCGGAAAAGAAGCTCATCGCCACGTTCGACAAAGGTTTCTGCCACCGCCTCATTGGCCGCCAGCATGAATTCCTCGATGAGCTGATTGGCGAAGCTTCTCTGTTTGGTCTTGATGGCCACGATCCGGCCGTCCGCATCGAGCCTGATGTCCGGTTCGGGTATGGTGAGCGCCACACTGCCCCGCTTCATCCTCTGCAGCTGCAGCGCCTCTCCAAGTTCCTTGGCCCATTGCAGCGGGGTAAGAAAATCTTTGAAACGACGCCGTATCTCCTTGTCCTCATCGACAATGATCCGCTTTACGGTCGCATAGGTAAAGCGCATACTGGAGCGGATCAAGGCTCTGCTGAACCGTTTTTTCAACAGCACCCCCTGGCGGTCGAAATCGAGTACCGCAGTCATGGCCAGCCGGTCAACCTCGGGCATCAGGCTGCAGAGGTTGTTGCTGAGATTCTCCGGCAGCATGGGCAGAACGGCGTCTGGAAAATAGACGGATGTCCCGCGGGTGTAGGCCTCGGCGTCGAGAGTGCTGCCGGGGTTGACATAGGCGGCCACATCGGCGATGGAAACATAGAGTCTGTAACCGTGCCGCTGTTTTACAACGGCGACGGCATCGTCGAAATCCTTGGCATCTTCACCGTCGATGGTGTAGTGCAGGATTTCTCGCAAATCTTCGCGACCGGAAAAGCCCGGGTCAGGTTCAACCTGCTCGGCCTGACGGAGGGCTTCCGGGCTGAATGCTGCCGACAAACCGTATTTTTCAACCACCATTCGAATCTGTACTTGCGGAAGACTGGGATCGCCGAGAACGTCCAGTATGCGTCCGTAAACCCTGGAAGATGAAGCCCCATCAGCTTCCAGGGTCACGAGTACCACATCTCCGTTTTTTATTTTTCCGTTTATTTTCGGCGGATGTTCAATTACCACGCTGAACGGGAATCGCGGGTCCTCGGGGGAGACCACGGAGTGGGAACCCTTCCGGTGGAAAAATCCTGTCAGGGTCTGGGAGCCGCGCTCGATCGTGCCAAGCACCTCGGCCTCGGGATTCTTTCCGCGGCTGTCGATGTTAACCAGCATCAGGATATTGTCTCCATGGCGGGCTGAGTATAGAGCAGATCTGGAGATAAAAGGATCTTCGGGTTTCTGCCCTTTTCTGCCGACAGGGTGAACGTCGACGGCAAATCCGAATCCGGCCGGCTTCATTACCAGGGTGCCGGTATAGAAGGGGGCTGCCCGGTTAAGTGCCAGCTTGCTCCTGCCCCTGCTGTCGACGAGACCGCGATGGATCAGCTGGGCAAGTTCATCTTTGAATTCTTTGTTGCCGTATCCCTGTTGTTGAATCGAATTCTGCAGATCCCTTCTTGCCAGAGGTTCTTTTGCCTGGAAAAGTGAGAAGAGCAGTAATCGGCTCAGCGTCGACATTCTGGGATTTTTCTCGGGCGAACGGCGTCCTGCCGTGCGCCTGCTTCTTGAATTTCTGGCCATTTATATATATTTGAGATGCTTGGGGTGTGGGCATTAAACCCTGACAAAATTGGGATCCCGTGAAAAGCCGGTGAGGATCCTGTTATACCGCAGCAAAAAAAGGATGATGGCAACAGACCTTATCTGAGGCGGAGCGGGATAATGGCCGACAAGACCACATCCCCTGGTTAATGAGGCTTTGGTCGCCTAACGAAGCGTCGAACCCTGTTGATTTTCCATATAAAACAGTGTATTGCCTTTCGCGAGCGGGACCTTAATGTAACACAGATGAATCATTGAGAACATGAAAAGTGTATGAGGTATCCGTTTCGGCCCGTCACGGTATCGAATTGATGACCAGAATTCCTTTTGATCTTGAGGTCTACCGCAACCAGATGCGGACGTATATCAGCGGCAGGCCTTATGAACAGGTGTTCTGGGATGCCCTGGACTTCGCCACCGAGGCCCACGACGACCAGTGGCGCCGATCCGGGGATGCCTATATTCTGCACCCCTGCTCCGTTGCCAAAATTCTGGCCGAGGAGATGGACATCACCGACCCGGAAATCCTGGCGGCCGCGCTTCTGCACGATACCATCGAAGATGTCGAAGAAGTCACTCCCGAGGTTGTCGGCGAAAGGTTCGGCAGCTATGTCCAGGCCATTGTCGAGGGCTGTACCAAGGTAACCCACCGTTCTGTCGATCGGCAGACCCAGAGGAATCTGGCCCATCGTAAGATCTTTTCAGGGGCGGCGCTGCGGCCCGAGGTTATGCTGGTGAAGCTGGCCGACCGGCTGCACAATCTCAGGACACTGAAGGCCATGCCGAGGAACAAGCGTCAGCGGATTGCCGATGAAACCCTCGACATCTACGCCCCGTTGGCCACTGTCTTCGGTCTCTTCAACATGAAGCGGGAAATGTACAACCTGGCGTTGTCCTATAAATTCCCCAAGCAGGGTACCAAACTGAGCAATTACATCAGGCAGCTGGCAACCTCCCAGACGTCCCTGAAGATTGTCGAGCAGATCAGGATTGCGGCCAAAGACGCCGATTTGAAGAGTGATGTCTCCAGAAGGATAAAAGATCTCTGGGCTTACTACGATACTGCCCACAAGATATTGCTCCAGCAGATTGAAACCCCGATAGAGATCATCATTCTGGTTTCCTCGATTTCAGACTGCTACCGAGCCCTGGGGGTCGTCAACCAGACTTTCAGGCCAATTCCGAGAACTATAAGGGATTTCATCGCCAACCCGAAGCCGACCGGCTACCAGGGTCTTCATGCCCGGGCGATAATTGGCGGGCAGCGCTATCTTTTCAAGATCAGGACCGGCAAGATGGCCCGCAAGGCCCAAAGGGGCGTGTTCCGCAACTGGAGTTCGAAAAGCGGAAAGCAGGGGAAGTTTATAGTCGAGCTCAAGGAGATGCTTGATATCATCGGCTCCGAGGAGATTGTCAGCTACCGTGACCTCATCGCCGCCGGCGGAAATAAGGAGATCTACACGTATACTCCTCAGGGCGACCTGATTTGCCTGCCGATCAAATCCACGGTACTCGACTTCGCTTTTCGGGTGCACACTGAAATTGGTCACACCTGTATCAAGGCACTGATCCGCAATGAAAAAGTGGATCCCGGATACCGGCTCCAAGACGGACAGATGGTGAAAATTATCAGGTCCCGGGAAAATGTGGCTTTTCCCCAGGAGATGCTGCAGCTCTGTCAGACCCCCAAAGCCCGCGCAGAGCTTTCCAAGAGTTTTCGCCTGCGGGGTCAGCGGGTTGCCCAGGAAATCGGCGAAGCGACCCTGCAGCAGGAAATGCTGCGCTACGGATTACCGCGCGACCTGCTGGACAGCAAAGACATGTCCAAAGTGGTCGACTCGTTTTCACTGAGGAATAAAAAGGTGCTCTTCAGCCATATCGGTTCAGGCCGAGTCAGATTGCCCGAGGTGATCGAGAGCATCCGCACCCATCTCTTCGGCGGCGCCTCCTTTATGGTTAAACCGACCGGTGAGTTCAACAAGATCAAGCTTAATACTCTCGACCCGGTGTTCATCAAGCTTTCTTCCTGCTGTAAACCCAACCCTGCCGAGAAGATGAATTGTGCGCTGTTGACCGAAAAAGCCCTCTCGGTGCATAACAAAAACTGTGAACGGCTGCACCAGATAAAATTTCAGAGAGAGGACGCGGTAGACATCTCTTGGGAGCGCTCCACTCCTATCAATAAACCGCAATCCGTCCTCTTTGTGCAATGCACCCGGGAAGAAGCTTTAATGGCGGCGGGAGGCGCGCCAGCTCAGATGAAGATGATAGATATTTCACGCCTGTTGAATCAGTCAAGCAACCGCCAGGAGTGGAATCTGAAATTCGAGGTTAAAGATATCAGCGGCCTGCAGAAGATTCTACGTCACTTCGACAAGACCAATCTCGACTACGAGTTCTATCTCGATTTTTGATAGCCCGAACAGGCAATTCTAGCCGTCGTTGTGCATTTTGTTGCTGCGATAGTTGCTCAATACCGTGGAAAGCATGTCGGGCAGATCGTTTTTCTGCCTGGAGCTGCGACGCAACTGTTTGAGAGTTTTGTCTAGCGTCAGTACTTCGCCCAGGAATACATGCCTGAGGATCAGGGATATAAGCCGGGTGATGGTTGTCAGGTTGGATATTCTGGACTGCAGATGCTGGTCGCGGTCGAAGGCGGTGGAGGCGAAAATCTCCACCGGGTCTCCTTCCATTTCACTGACCGATACATACCAGGTATTCTGTTCCCGGTCCCGGGTTCGATATCTTACTGCGTCAAGCACATCGGGCAACTCTCTTGGGTTGTGTTCGCCTTTTTCACCCTGCTTGAATTCTCTGCCCGTCAATTTGCCCAGCTTTTTGACCAGATCTGGCTTGCTGGACAGCACTTCAGCCACTTTATAGCAGGATGGGCAGAATTCGTTGCCGTTTTTTTCGGTGAGCAGGGCGGATTGACCACATCCATCGCAGAGTTCCATGTCAGCAGTTTTTTTCATAGGGCCAGGCTCCGGTATGATGTTCGCTGGTAATGTAAATTTTTAATAATCGCTGGAATTCACCGCCTGATATTTCTCGGGCACCCAGAGAGAGGAGGTGATCAGTTGTCATCTGGCAATCGATCAATTGGTACCCCTGTGATTTAAGAAAATTAACCAGATGAATCAAGGCCAATTTCGAACAGTTGGGTTTCGCCGAAAACATTGATTCACCAAAAAAGACTCTTCCCAAGGCAATTCCGTACAAGCCTCCCACCAGTTCAGTCCCCTGCCAGCACTCGACGGAGTGGGCGACACGATGCCGGTGCAGTTCTTTATAGGCGGTGATCATTTCCCCGGTGATCCAGGTTCCCTCATTTTCTCTTCTGGGGATTGCCGCACATGCTTCTATGACTTCGTCAAACGCCTTGTTGATGGTCAGCGTCATGGGGGTGTTCTTCCAATAGCGATGCAGCCGTTTCGATATTTTCAGTTCTGCCGGTACCAGAATGAGCCGGGGAGAGGTAAACCACCAAAGAATAGGATCGCCCTCTGAAAACCAGGGAAATATACCGTTTCGGTAGGCAGCAATCAGACGAGTCACGCTCAGATCACCGCCGACGGCAAGAAGCCCGTTGGGTTCCGCCAGATCGGGCGGGGGGAAAACATTCTCCTTAATCAGTTGAAATACGGGCATGAATGATAAAGGTATGCGTGACTTATTGCAATTTGATACAGACGTTCCTCATGGCGGCATGGGCCGCTGCGATAGGCTAAATTCCCTGGCTGGCCGGCAGCGCATGAGACTTCTAGTTACAGAATAATCATTATAACCACCCATGCGGATCATGGCCGCTGAGATATTCACCAGCAGGGCGGGGTGCTTTCGGGCCGGCAGCCGGCGCACCCATTGCTGTGACCGAAAGGATGCCTTGTGGTGAAAAAGCATCTTTATATTGCAAGTCTTTTGTGCTATCAGGACGGGGAACTAGTATAATCATGCTTCTCTCTTAAAATTTTACAAACAATATGAAAACAAACCGACAACCCTTTCAGGACATCATAGACACCGCCCTTTTTTTCGGCGGTGGGGCGAGAAGGGAGATTGTTGAAAATATAAAGTCAGCTCTTGCTGACGAGGTTCAGCTGCTTACCCTGACCGGCACCGACGGTTCGGGCAAGACCATGATTTGCAGAATGGCCCAGCAGGAACTGCGGGGCAGTGCTGAAGTACTCATTTTGGACCGGGGAGCGGAATCGTTTGACGAGGTGGTGAATCTCATAGCCGCCCAGGTTGAGATAGAAGAAAGCGATGAAATATCAGATAGAAACACGCGCCTCGAAAAAGCGGTGGAGATTCTGCACCAGCAGAATCGCCGGCTGATCATAATTCTGGACGGGGCGGAGAAGATTTTTCTGGCGACCCTGGAAAGAATCCGGCGGATGATCGACCAGGTAAACGATCCGCAGCTCTGCATCCAATTATTGTTCAGCGGGAGGCCGCTGTTTTCGCTGAATTACAAGCAGCTCTCGATCATCAACTTCAAAGTTGTCGAGGAAAGGCATTTCAGCCTCGATCCGCTTGACGGCAGGGATACACACCTTTACCTCAACTATTGCCTTGATCATTCCGCAACCGACGAGCAGAAGAGATTTTCCTTGATCCAGGCGGAAGAGATAGCGGATATAGCCCGGGGCAACTTCAGACTCATCAACCAGTTGGCGGGCAAGTTTCTCGATTTGAAACGATTGGCCGGCGAGAGACAAGACACCGGGGAAGACGAATATGCTGAAGGTGATTCAGCGGTGGAACAATCCCGGTTGACGAGCGGCTTGGCCAATGTTGACCTGGATTTTCTTAAAGTCCCGAAAATTGGGGCGCGCTGGTATGCTGCAGGAGCCGCGCTTGTCGCCCTTGTTCTTCTGATAATACTGCTGCGGGGAGGAGAAGAGAAAGAGGCCGAACCGCTTCCCCAAGCCGAGGAAGTTCCTGAAATCACGCTGGAAAAGGTGGAACCGGATCCAATTGACATCCCGGAACCATCTCTGCCGGTGGAACCTCTGCAACCACCTTCTCGCACGCCAACTTCTGAAGAACAGAGTTTCCAGGTTGCAAAAAAGGTGGAAGCGGAGCCAGTTGACATCCCGGAGCCCTCTCTGCCGGTGGAACCGCTGCAGCTGCCTTCACCTGCGGTAGCGCCTGAAGAACCGCAGCCCACGGTTGTCCAAAGCCGTCCGTTGGAGGATGTTCTTAAGGAGGCTGAAGATAGTCCCGAACCATTGCGTCCCGGGCCCATCGAGGAGCAGGCAGACAGCAGCATTCCGGCGGTTCCCCAGGTGGCCGAAATACCGTCTCAGGAGCCGTCAGCGCCGGAGGCAACTGCAGAGTCAGCGGCCGTGGCGGAGCAGGCGGAAAGTGAGATGGCTGTGGACATCCCGCCCGCCGTGATTAAGGAGGAGGAATCTATTATTGTTGAACTAGCCCCCGCTCCGCCCAGGCAAGAGAGTGCAGTGACGGAAGCGTACCCGGCTCTGGAGGAATCGACGGCACCACCGGTAGTGGAGCCTGTTGAAGATCAGGTAGAGCCGGATGAAAAACTGGCGGCAACTGAAAATCTCTCTGCAGGGCCCCTGCAAGTTGCAACACAGGACGCGAGCGAAGCACCTGGTATCCCCAAACCGACCGTTCGGCCCAAGAAGAAACCGATAACCGAGCCTGCGCCGTTGCCGGTGGTCACTCTTAAAGATGAGAGCAAGAAATCTCCGGATCAGCCGACTGCTCCAGCTTCTGCGCCCGAGCCTGCGCCAGCGCCCCCTCAGGCCGCGCTACTGGCAGCCGAAGAAATTCAGCTCCCAGTTGTCGCTCAACCTGAGGTTGAGCCGGAAATCACCGAGCCGCAGCAGGAACGATTCGCCTCTATCGACTGGGGCGAGGAGGATGTCGCCGCTGCGTCGGCTAGAAGGTCCGGGACAACAGTGACAGAAGCAGATTCCAGCGTCTATTATGCCCAGCGTCTGGCTGCAGGTTCCCGCTGGCTGGTCGGGGGAAGCAGGGATAAATTTACGGTCCAGCTCATGGTTCTGAACTCCGAGGATGCCCAGCAGAATGTAAGATACATGCTTGCCGAGGAGGACTACCGGCAGGTCCTGGATCAGCTCTATATCCTCAGAAAAGTCGGGCAACCCCAGACGGTCATGCTCTATTGGGGCGAGTTCGATTCCCCGGCCGAAGCCCGCGCGGCGAGGAGTCGGCTGCCCAATTTCCTAAGCCGGCTGGAACCGTTCGAAATTCCCGTAAAAGATGCGGTGGCCAAGGCCAGGGCCGGCCAGTAGGGCTGCAATTTTCCGGAACGGGTACAGTTCTATGCAGAATCTATCAGTCAACGACTCTACCTATCGGACCATGGACGTCGGAACCGGGGGGGCTGCGCCGCTGTTTCCGAGCTTGAGTTCCGAACAGGAAGACTGCAGCAGATCAAGCTGCTTCGAAAGCGTGGACACGCAACTGAACGCGAGTTCGAAAGGGCCGCCGCCGACCAGAAGATCGCCAAAGCCCGCTGGACGCTGGCCAAGGAAGAGGCCCAGCTGAACAAGCTCGATTGTGCTCGGATCCGGGCGCAGATTAAGCTTCGACGTGTCTCCAGCCCCTTCGAAGGCATTATCTCTGAAGTACATCACGAG
>JARFQM010000230.1 GCA_029287755.1 Desulfofustis sp.
CTACCTCACCAGAACGACCACCGATTTTTTTCTGACCTTGTAACGCTCCTGGTTTTCCAGGACCTGTTCCTTGCCCGGAACAGCGCTGGTTTGGCCGTTCGGCAAGGCAGTGTCAACAAAGCGTCGCCACGCCGTGCTGTGGTCCGATGCCGGCAGGCTGAAATCCGCGTCGTCCTTTCCGGCATGGGCGATCAGGTAGATCTCGGTTTCTCCGGGTTGCCCCTGCAGGTGCATTCCAAGGGAATGTGATTTGTCAGACCAGTCAGGGCGCCCCGGTTCGCGGCCATGCCAGGTCAGGCGCCGCTCGCCGCTTTCTTCCCCTTCAAAATGTCGAGGTCGCAGCAAAGGTTGTTTCTGGCGGAAGGCGATCAGGTTGCAAAAGAACGTGAACCGGTCGCGATTCTTCTCCAGATTATCCCAGTTTTACCAGCTCATTTCGTTGTCCTGGCACCAGGCGTTATTGTTGCCCCCCTGGCTGCGTCCCATCTCGTCGCCTGCCAAAAGCATCGGTACACCATGGCCGAGGATCAGTAGGGTGGCGAAGTTGCGGAGCTGTTTTTCTCGCAGAGCCAGAATTGCCGGGTCATCCGTATCTCCCTCAACACCAAGATTGCAGCTGGAATTGTGATTGTCGCCATCGGCGTTGAATTCACCGTTGGCCTCGTTGTGTTTGGTTGCGTAGCTGACCAGGTCGGAGAGGGTGAAGCCGTCATGGCTGGTGACGAAGTTGATGCTGTGATAGGGGGCGCGACCACCTTTCTGGTAGAGATCGGCGCTGCCGGCAAGGCGCGTGGCCAGCAGCGGCACCATCCCCTTGTCGCCACGGACGAAACGGCGGAGGTCGTCACGGAACTTGCCATTCCACTCGGCCCAGCGACCAAAATTCGGGAAACTGCCAACCTGGTAGAGACCCGCGGCGTCCCAGGCCTCGGCAATCAGCTTGGTGTTGGCCAGCACCGGGTTGCCGGCGATGCGTTCCAGCAGCGGCGGGTTGGTCAGGACTTCGCCGTCGGACCCGCGGCCGAGAATCGAAGCCAGGTCGAAGCGGAAACCGTCGACGTGCATCTCGGTGACCCAGTAGCACAGGGCGTCGATGATCAGATCACGCACCACCGGATGGTTGCAATTAACGGTGTTGCCGCATCCCGAGTAGTTGGCATAGGCGCCGGTCTTCGGATCGACGATATAATAGATGCTGTTGTCCAGACCGCGCATTGACAGGGTCCGGCCTTTTTCATTCCCCTCACCGGTGTGATTGAAGACCATGTCGAGGATCACCTCGATTCCTGCGGTATGCAGAGCCTTGACCATCTTTTTGAATTCAAGGACTTGCGCGTCGGGCGCCATCCCCACGGCATAGGCTGCCTTGGGTGCGAAGAAGCTCAAGGGATGATAGCCCCAAAAATTGTGCAGGTCGTTACCGTTGAGAGGGTTCTTGCGATAATTGTCGGCCTCGTCGAATTCCGTGACCGGCAGAAGCTCCACGGCGGTAATGCCGAGTTCCTGGAGGTAGGGGATTTTCTCGATAATGCCGCGGAAAGTGCCGGGATGTTCCACCCCTGCTGAATCGTGGCGGGTAAAACCGCGCACGTGCAATTCGTAGATCACCGAGTCAGCCAGGTGTCGATTGAGCGGCTGATCCAATTCCCAGTCAAAACGATCATCCACCAGCAGGCTGCGCCAGTCACCGTGCCGTGAAGCTTCGCGGGTCGCGGCCCGCCACAGGGAGGGGCCTGAAATTGCCTTTGCATAAGGGTCGAGGACAACTCTGCCGGTATCGAAACGATGCACCGGGGACGTGTTGTCGGGGTCGCCGGTAACTCGGTAGCCGTACTCGAATCCGGGCACCAGCCCTTGCAGGCCGATATGCCAGACATCGCCGGTGCGGTTGACGATCGGGTCGAGGGGAAACTCGACCAGGGGCTCCAGGTCGCCGGGGCGATAAAGCACCAGGCTGACCGCTTCAGCATGTCGGGAGAAAACCGCGAAATTGACGGCCTCCGCCAGCAGTGATACGCCAAACGGGCGGGGGTGGCCGCGAACAATCGCGAAATCGGCGGTCACGGCGTCGAGCAGGCGGTTATGTGGGTCGGAGCGGGACATTATTTTGCGTAAGCCATCCGGATTACTTTTCGTCGCTAGCGGTTTTTTTGGCAACGATGCCCCTGAATTTAGTGCCGTCAATGGTAAATCTTTCATGGGTTCCTTCACCGATCAGGTCCTTTTCGTCCCTGGCGGTGATCGACCACTTCGTCTTCGGGCCACTGACTTCCAGCAGTTTGACATCGACATCGACCTGCATGCCCGGGGGTGTGGCGGCCGAATGGGTGACACAGATATTGGTGCCGAGGCTGATCTCGCCGTCATCCATGTATGGTCGCAGCGCTTCCATGCACGCCCACTCCATGAGGCCGACCATGAATGCGGTCGCAAAGACCGGGGGCATGTCCTGGAAAAGGTCTGACTCTTCGAAAACGTAAGGCACGGTTTTGTTTTGCGGGACCTGGTAGCGATGCGTGAACGTCAAACCATTCTGTAAGGTGTCTTTCATTGCCTGCTCCTGTGTTTGGGCTCTGGTTTTAATTCCAGTTCAGTTTAGCATGCCTGAACAAGAGATAAACGTATCCCGACAACTTTATTAAAGGCAAAAGAAAAGGGAAAGTTGGATTTCTAAGGTAATTTGAGAACCGCTGCGGTTGAACTTCTGAGACAATCTCAAAAAAGGGTCTAGAAATAGTGTCGCTGACACACTTATTTAGAGGTCATCCTCTCTTCTTTGATGCCGAACCACTAGAATGGTGACAATGCTATCTGCCTCAATCTCAAATAGGGCGACATACCCACTGGCCCCTGAGCGGACCAGCCTCTCCCTTAAAATTTTTTCGGGGGATTTCTTACATTGCAACATATCCGGGAAATTCTCATTTGAGCCGACGTCACCCCAATTAAGAGTGCTGACTGGCAAATGCGTAGTCTCCTTATATTCTCGTTTAATTCCTTAACCCTGTGTCGATTATGCTACTAAAACCGTTCCCTTTGTGATGCTAGCCAGTTGATACCACAGGTTGATACTGTGCATCGATGTAGTTTTTGCTCGTGCATGAGCATGTTTATTCTTGCGAAAATGTGGGTCTCCTCATTTATCTACACCCTTATATTATAGATACTTAGCGGATTGACCTGCTCATTTCGATAATCAATCTCCTGTTCATCATGGCATTGGGGGTGCATATAAATAATTCCCAATTAGGGAACTGACATAAAAGAAACTTTTGATAAGGAGCAACAT
>JARFQM010000247.1 GCA_029287755.1 Desulfofustis sp.
GAGGACCAGCCGGCCAGAATAATGCCGTAAACCCCGAAGCCGACCACGGCCAGAAACCAGAGGATGCCGATATCCATCGGTACAGCCTGCATCATGTAATGCTTGTCCCCGAGAATCAGGACATCGGCAAAAGGGATAACCGCAAAGCAGAGCAGGGCGGTGATAAAGACCAGCATGGGGGCCAGAATGAAATAGAACTTGTGCTTGACATGGCCCGGGATGATATCTTCCTTGAACGCCAGCTTGATGCCATCGGCCGCATTCTGGATCAGTCCACCGGCTCTGAATCCCAGCACGTTGCAGCGGTTTGGCCCGGCCCTGTCCTGAAAGAAGGCGGCCCCCCTGCGTTCCATCCACACCAGCACCGCGACAAAACTGAGCGGCACGAAGGCCCCGAAGGCGATTCGTAAAATGACGAGCAGAATATCAAGCGCCGACATTGGTATCCTCGCTGTTTTGCAGGTTTATGCCCTCAGCGGGTATCGCTTGCGGGTCGATATCGGCCAGACAGGCCACCGATTGCTTTATGCCAGGCCAGGCATGGGGACCATCGCTGATGGCGCCGCCGAGCAGCCTGGTGATCTCTAAAATATCATGGGGATCTTCATTCTTGAACAAGGCCTTCTCAAAACGCTGCAGCACGTTATCCTCGTTGATGATGGTGCCGCCATATTCGCTGTAGGATGCGGTCGGCAGCACTAGAGAAGCAGACTCATAGACCTGCAGCTGGTGGCTGCAGACGGCAATGGACTGGGTCTTGTCGAGCAGCGATTTGAGTTCTTCATCGACTCCGCCGAAAAACAGATCGTTGTTGAAATTGACCAGCAGGTCGGTGTGCTGCAGACCGGAGAGGAACTGTTCTCGACTGGAATCGATTTCGAGCAGCTCCAGCCCCCGGCGATTGGCCGCCTTGTCGTCGTTGATCAGATACTCATCTCCGTCGCCGTCTTTGATATAGTGATCGCTGTAACCGGACAGCTCGGCACCGTAGAGGGTGGCGAGCCGCTTCACCGCCCACATCTGCTCGAGGGAACAGTCCGGGGAGATGAGCATCAGCGGCTTGCGGGCCCGGTTGAGCCGCTCCCGCACCTGGTCTATGCCCTTGTCAAAGTCGATCACGGCGCCGTCTGCGAGGGCAGCGGTCTGCCGGTTTTCATTCTCGCCGGCGTAGCTCAGCCGCCCGGCGTCACAGATGAAATAGCCGTTGACCTTGAGATTGGTCCGGGCTCGGTAGCGGTAAATCACATCATCTTTGTATTTCTCCCGATGGTGATCGATATAGATGGCGCAGCCCTTGCTGCAGCCATGGCAGATGCCGGGATCTTTCTGCAGGAACCAGACCCGCTGCCTGAACCGGAAATCACTCGAGGTCATGGCGCCGACCGGACAGATGTCGACGATGTTCAGGGCATAGCGATTGTTCAGCGGTTTACCGGGAAAAATCGACACCCGGGCGGCATCGGTCCGGTTGACAATCCCCAGTTCCCCGGTCTTGGTGATCTGCCTGGTGAAACGGACGCAGCGACCGCAGAGCACGCAGCGCTCCTGGTCGTGCACCACTCCACAGCCGAAATCCATCCGTTTGCCCTGGGTCACCTGCTCGACCTGCATGCGGCTGTCGTCCAGGCTGTAGTTCATGTAATAGTCCTGCAGGGCGCACTCGCCGGCCTGATCGCAGACCGGGCAGTCGACGGGATGATTGATCAGCTCGAATTCGAGCACGTCGCGCTGGATTTTTTTGATGTGCTCGGCATCGAGCAGCACCTTCATCCCCTCCTGGGCCGGAGTCTTGCAGGCCGGCACCAGCGGCGGCCTGCCGTCCTCAATGCCCACCAGGCACATGCGGCAGTTGCCGTCGGCTCCAAGAGCCGGATGATAGCAGAAGTGAGGGATTTCGATACCCACCACACGAAGGGCATCGATCAGGTTCTTGCCCGATTCGACCTCCACCTCCTGGCCGTTTACGAAGAGCTTCACCATTTCAGCCATGGATCGTCCTTTTCACACTGATTTACGAGGCAGCATCGGTGACGTAGGCCTCAAACTCATCTCTAAATTTATTCAGGTAACTGCGCACCGGCATCGTACAGGCCGCCGACAGCACGCAGACCGTTTTCATCTCGATATTGTCGCAGAGCTCGACCAGCAGGTCGATATCGGCCATCGACCCTGCACCGGCGATGATCTTTTTGACTATTTTCAGCATCCAGCCCAGCCCTTCCCGGCAGGGTGTGCACTGACCGCACGACTCATGGTGATAGAAATAGATCAGGTTCTCGACCAGCTTGACGATGTCCACCGTCTCATCGAGCACCACGATGCCGCCGGAGCCGAACATGGTCTTGTGCTCGGCCATTGACTCATAGTCGAGACTCACCGTTTTTGCCTCTTCGGGCGTCAATACCGGCGTTGAACTGCCACCCGGGATCACGCCCTTGAGTTTTCTGCCCTTCCAGACGCCGCCGGCCACACGGTCAAGCACCTCCATCAGCGGCAGCCCCAGCGGCAGCTCATACATGCCCGGTTTTTCCACATGCCCGGAGATGCCGAACAGGTGCGTTCCACTGCTTTTTTCGGTGCCATGGGCCTTATAGGCGTCAGCGCCTTCCTGGATGATGAAGGGCAGCGAGGCAATAGTCTGCACGTTATTGATAATGGTGGGGCAATCATAGAGGCCCACCACGGCCGGAAAGGGCGGCTTTGACCGGGGCTGCCCTTTCTTGCCCTCGATCGACTCGAGCAGCGCAGTCTCCTCGCCGCAGACGTAGGCACCTGCGCCCCGATGCACGGTGACATCAAGACGAAAGTCGTGGCCCCCAACGGACTCACCCAGGTAGCCAGCCTCGTAAGCCTCATCGATAGCCCGCTGCAGCGCCTTAACCTGGGAGGTGTATTCACCTCTGATGTAGATGTAGGCGTCGTGGCAGTTGATCGCATAGCAGCAGATAATGATGCCCTCGATGAGCAGGTGGGGATCCTTGACCAGTATGTAGCGATCCTTGAAGGTGGCCGGCTCGGATTCATCCGAGTTGACCGCCAGATAGGTGGGCTTGTCGAGACCCTTGGGTAGAAAACTCCATTTCACCCCGGCCGGAAAGCCGGCGCCGCCGCGCCCTCTGAGACCGCTCTCCTTGACCTCGTTGATAACATCCTCGGGGCCCATCGAAAAGAGCTTGTCCAGGGTCTGATAGGCACCGTGGTCCTTGGCAACTTCGATGAGATGAGCGTCTTCGATGTCGAATTTGGCGCTGAGAATCTTCACGTCCATCTTCGTCCACCCTCCCCTATTCGAGCGTCGTCAGCAGCGCTTTGAATTTTTTCAGATCCATTTCTTCGTGGAATTCACCGTTCACCTGGACCACCGGTGCGGTTCCGCAATGCCCCAAACACTCGACCTCTTCCAGGCTGAATCGGCCATCCTCGCTGATCTCCCCCGGGCGCAGGCCGATCTCCTCGGCCAGGTAGTCGACAATCGCCTGCTTGTCGCGCAGCCAGCAGGACAGCGTCCGGCAGACGCAGATATGGTAATTGCCCACCGGCTTGAGTTGATACATGGTATAAAAGGTCGCCAGCTCGAAAACCTTGGCCGGAAAAGTGCCAATCCGCTCGGCGATGTACTCGATCGCCTCGGTGCTGATCCAGCCCTGCTGTTCCTGAGCCATCCACAGGGCGGGCATGATCATCGATTCCCTGATCGGGTAGCGGACGATCAGCCGCTCGAACTCCGCATCCCGCTCGGCATCGAACGCAAAAGGTTCACCAGTGCTTAGCAACTCCGAACGATCGCTCATCTGTCCAGCTCTCCGCCTATGATATTGATGCTGCCGAGGTTGATAACCGCATCAGCGATCATCTCCCCCTCGATCATCTCGTGGAATCCGCCCATCGCGTAAAAACAGGGAGGGCGCACCTTCAGTTTATAGGGACCGCCCGAACCGTCGGCCACGAAATGAAACCCCAGTTCGCCGTTGGCGGCTTCATAGCTGTCGTACCACTCCCCGGCGGGCACCTTCACCCCTTCGAAAATCAGCTTGAAATGATTGGCCAGCCCCTCGATCTTGTTGTAGACCTGATCTTTAGGCGGCAGGGCGACCCGGTGGTCATCGACGAACACGGGGCCTTCGGGAATCATCTTCATGGCCTGCCGAATGATCTTGATCGATTCGAAAATCTCTTCGAAGCGGACCATCATGCGGTCGTAAATATCGCCCTGGCTGCCGACCGGCACGCAAAAATCAAAGGCCTCGTAGTTGTAATAGGGGTTGTCCTTTCTGAGATCGAACGAGACCCCGGTGGAGCGCAGGTTGGGGCCGGTATAGCCATAGGAGAGGGCCGTTTCCGGGCTGAGCACGCAGGTGCCCTGGGTCCGCTCGTGCACGATGCGGTTCTGGAGCACCAGTTTGAGCGAGTCGTTTACGCCCTTCTCGATAGCTTTGAGCTGCTGCTCCATATCGTCTTCCCAGCCCTCGTAAAAATCGCGATACATGCCGCCAATGCGGGTGAAAGAGCTGGTCAGCCGGGCCCCGGTCAGCCGGGAGATGAAATCGTAGGAGGCCTCCTTTTCATTGTAGAGATACCAGTAGTTGGTCAGCCCACCCATATCGACCAGGTTGGCCGCCAGGCAGACCAGGTGATCCTGGACCCGGAAAAACTCGGACAGAACCACCCGCATGAACCGGGCCCGCTCGGTGATCTCGAGCCCCAGCCATGACTCAATCGCCTTCACATAGGCGATGTTGTTCATCAGGGCCGAACAATAATTGAGTCGATCGGTCAGCGGAACGATCTGGTTGTAGGTGCGGTTTTCCGCTGTTTTCTCAAAGCCGCGGTGCAGGTAGCCGATCTCGTTGACGTTGGCCATGATGGTCTCGCCGTCGAGGGCGGTGAAAATCCTGATCGCGCCGTGAGTGGCCGGGTGGGACGGTCCGAGATTGAGAAACATCATCTCGGTGTTGATGTCCTGCATGGTGCTCTTGTCTATCCCCTTGGAGGCCAACCGGGCCCGGATCTCTTTCTCGAGACTGTCGGCCTCGTAGCAGATCTGGCCCTTGAAAATGTCGTAGTCCTTGCGCAGCGGGTGACCTTCGAACTGCCAGTGGTTGAGTATCCGCCTCAGATCGGGATGGTTTCTGAAAATGATTCCATACTGGTCGTATACCTCGCGCTCGGCCCAGTCGGCGGAACCCCACAGATGGGCCACAGATTCCACACCCCGCTCGGGGTCCGCCACCGGCGTGCGTACCTGGAGCAGCCAGTTGCGCTCCCAGTTGCGCAGGGTATAGACCACACAGAACCTGGCGGCGGGCTTCAGGGGATAGGTGAGATAGTCAATGGCGGTGATATCGAGCAGCAGGGAAAAACCAAGATCCGGGTAGGTCTTGAGCCGTTCCATTACCTGGGGCACCGCTTGCGGATCAATATCGATTACTGTGCAGTCGAGTACCGTGCGCGGCTCGATCTCAGGGAAAAGCACCTGCAGTTTGTCTGTCAGCGAATCAGTCATAATCAGTCGAGGATTCCTTTGAAATCTTTATGGCGGTCAACCAACACGCTTTCGGTCTGAATCTTTTCCTGAATCTTCATCAGGGCGTCGAGCACCGCTTCGGGGCGCGGCGGGCAGCCCGAGATGAAGACATCCACCGGTATCACGGTGTCGATGCCCTGCACCGTGCAGTAGTTGTCGTAAATCCCGCCTGAACTCGCACAGGCGCCCATGGCGACAACCCAGCGGGGATCCGGCATCTGGTCATAGATGCGCTTGAGAATGGGGGCCTGTTTGTAGCTGATGGTACCGCACACCAGCATCAGATCCGCCTGCCGCGGTGAAAAACGAACCACCTCGGCGCCAAAGCGGGAAATATCGTGCTGGGAGGCGGCTGCGCTCATGAACTCGATTGCACAGCAGGCCGTACCGAAGACCATGGGCCAGAGCGAGTACTGCCGGCCCCAATTGATGATCTCATCCAGTTTAGTCGTTAATACCGAGTCTCCGAGACCGGCTTCTATTCCTAACGCCAATTGAGCACCCCTTTTCTTAAGATGTAAATCAATCCGGTGAGCAGCAGGAGAATGAACACGGTCATCTCAACGAAACCAATTACGCCTAATTCCCGGAGACTTACCGCCCACGGATACATGAACACAGCCTCTATATCGAAGATCAGAAAAAGAATTGCCAACAGGTAGAATTTGACGCTGAATTTCTGGTCCGCCATACCGACCACCTGCTTGATGCCGCTCTCGTAGGGGGCATTTTTGGCTTCACCGCCAGAGCGGGGCCCGAGTACCGCGGTCAGTACCATGATGGTGGGAATCAGGAGGGCAAGGCCAATGAAGATCGCGCCGGATAGAACCAATTCTGCAGACATCAAGACACCTCACACTGGGCTATAACTGCATTAATGTGTTGCACAGAGCAACCTGTCAAAACCAAACACCGCTTGAATTACCAAGCGGAACCACTCCCTGTCAAGCAAAGGTGATTTTCGTGTTTATTCACATAATTGCCGCACCTTGTGCCGACTGGACAACCCTCCGCAAGCATCTGTGCCTGTTGTGCACAAAACGCTGCGGCTGCGGAAGAATACCACAGAAGCATGTCTTTTGGATAAAGAAAAAGACAGAATTCTACTAATTGACAAGGCGCGGGCACAACACGCACAGCGCAAAACACCTGGCCATGGTCCCGCGCCCCCTTAATCAGTAATATGCAACAAAAGATCAATAATAACTGATAAATTAACGCCTCCCTTGCGGCCCCATCAGGCGGTCAGGCGCGGTAGGACTTGACCAGTTCGATGACCGCTTCGATATCCTCCCTGCTGATATCGAGGTGGGTCACCAGTCTGATTCTGCTGCCGCCGAGGATCAGCACCTGGTGCTCGGCCAGATAGGCCTGCAGTCCCGACACCCTGTCGGCGGGCGGCGAGACAAAGACCATATTGGTCTGAGCCTCGTCGTATTCCACCCGATACCCAGCAATTTCAGCCAGACCTCCGGCCAACAGACGGGCGTGCTCATGGTCGGTCTGCAGCCGTGCGGTGTTGCGCTCGAGAGCAAAGAGCCCGGCAGCAGCGATGATGCCGGCCTGACGCATACCGCCGCCCACCATCTTGCGCCACCGCCTGGCCCTGGCGATGGTCGGCTGGTCACCGCACAGCACTGACCCGACCGGTGCCCCGAGCCCCTTGGACAGGCAGACGGAGACGGTATCGAAATGCTCAGCGATCTCGGCAACGCCAACACCGCATTTCACCGCAGCGTTGAAAATCCTGGCCCCGTCGAGATGCAGGCTCAGTCCGTGTGCAGCGCCAGACTCGGCGACCTGGTCAAGATAATCGAGCGGCAGCGCCAGACCATTGTGGGTGTTCTCCACACAGAGCAGCCTGGATCTGGCAAAATGATAATCGTCAGGTTTGATCACCTGGGCCACCCGCTCCAGATCAAAGGTGCCGTCGGGATTCAGATCCAGCGGCTGGGGCTGAATGGAGCCAAGAACGGCGGCCCCGCCGGCCTCGTATCGATAGGTGTGAGCCGTCTGACCGACGATATACTCATCGCCGCGCTGACAATGCGCCAGCAGAGCAATAAGGTTGGTCTGGGTGCCGCTCGGGGCAAAAATCGCCGCTTCCTTGCCAAGCATGGCTGCGGCCGTTTCCTCGAGCCTGTTAACCGTCGGGTCATCTCCAAAAACATCATCTCCCACCACAGCGCCGGCCATGGCCTCACGCATCTCAGGACTGGGCCTGGTCACCGTGTCGCTTCTCAGATCTATCGGTCGCATCATGTATGTCCTTCAGGTTCCATATGTATGGTTGCTTCGATTCCCAACTTATCGCGCAGCGCTAGCTCGACCTGGTGGGCGTGTTCGTGAGCCTCATCGAGGGTCAGGCCGGCGTCCATGGTGAGGTGGAAGGTGAGTTCAATATGGTCGCCATAGCGGTGCAGGTGAAAATGGTGGGGCCGGACATCGAGGTTCATATCGTCGATGATGAGGTCAATCTTTTCAATGAGGGCCCGGCCTGGTGTTTCACCAATCAGACGGCTCACCGAGTCTCTCAAAATTTCATATGAGGCGTAAAAGATCATCAGCGACACCAGCACACCCAGGGCCCCGTCGATCCACTCGGCAAAGGAACCGCAGAGTATTCCGAACAGAATTATGACCGAAGAAAGTGCATCCGTGCGGTGATGCCAGCCGTCCGCCTTGAGGATGGAGTTTTCACTCCTGCGGCCGGCCCAGAAAGCGAACTGGGCCATCAGTTCCTTGACCAGGATCGAAAGTACGGTGACGATGATCGCCGCTTTACCGTAATCGACGCCGACCCCGCTCTTGATCTGCTCCACCGACTTGAGCAGGAACTCGAAACCGATCAGGGCCAGCATTACCCCGATGATCACCGAACAGATCAGGTCGCTCCGGCCGTGGCCGAAGGGATGCTTTTCGTCGGCGGGCTTCCTGCTCAGCCAGCCGCTGAAAATAACAATTGCAGAACTAATAGAATCGGTGAGCGTATGATAGGCATCGGCCGTCAAGGCCACGGATCCAGTGATCAGCCCCACCCAGAGCTTGAGGAAAAAGAGGACGATATTGGAGATTATCGATACCCATCCCTCGATCAGGGTCCAATTTCTATCTGGGGGACTGGTGTGCGCCACGTGTTATCCGGGGTGAGGAAGTGAGAGGGTGCGGAGATGCTCAGTACTGACCCCAGATTTTGTATCCCTTTTCCTCAAAGGACTTAATGCACTCCTCGTAGCGTTGATAAGACGCCTGGGTGCGGAGCATATCGACGGTGCACTCCTGCCGCTCTCCTTCGGAATTCATCAGGATCGTGCGTGAATGTTTGGCTACCGCGGCCGCACAACCGCTCAACAGAACCGCCGTAAAAATTAGTACCAGCAGGCGCATCACCCTCTCTCCTTGTTCTTTCGCAATTTTATCACAACACTACCGTGCTGTTATAAAAGGGTGACCCGCCATGTCAAGGTTTTTATCTGCATCCGCCCGGATTGGGAGGTGTCTGAAAATCTTTTGAATTTCTCAGGGCGATCGATCCGGGGCACCATAGGTGAAACCATTGACCGTTTTTTGTATCAGCCAGCCGACAGTCACCACCCCGCCCAGCAGACAGACCAGAAACAGCAGCATGGAGCTGTATTGCGGGACAACCTGAAGCTCTGAAAGATTGAAGTAGTCGGCCAACAGATCGGTCCGCAACCAGGACCTGAGAAAACTCATCAGATAGACGAGCACCACTGTACCGACCGCTGTGACCGCCAATCGCTGTGTG